>JBAXBT010000008.1:0-13971 GCA_037141875.1 Candidatus Riflemargulisbacteria bacterium | reverse complement strand
GGATTTCCGACATGCGGGCCAATCCGTTATTTAGACCTTCCAATTCATCCTGACTAAGTTATAACGCTATAGCCTCCTTTCTTCAATAGTTTTAGAAAATATATTTCTTGTTACAAAGACATTATTCCCGTATTTGCTGGGTTTAAACATAGATGCAAATAATGCGATGCGTTTTTATTGTTCAGTAGGTTACTAAAGCATAGTTCAACGTTTTATAAATATAATGTTGAACCTTTAGTTTTTCTTAAGAGAGAAGCCAGATAAATAGAAGTTATTTCTGGGTCATCTTGTAATGTTTTGTTTAGGGATGCGTATATTTTTTGTCTACCAACATAATTAGACTTATTTATGGCAAATAGGACTACATCTCTATCATTTATTAGGGTTTTACTTTTAGCAAGCACATAACTTGTATCATTAGGAGTAGTTTTTAGTAAGGCAAGAAGCATAACGTCCTTATCTTCCTTGAGTGATTTGCTTTTGGTTAGGATATGGTATACATCATGATGATGAGCGTTGCCTAAAGATAGCATAACTATGTCTTTATCTATCTTTAAATTTTCAGTAAGTGCCTCAAATATTATTCTGATACGAGATTGAGGAACTATAGTTAATATCATTAATGCCATTTCTTTAGAAGAAATAGAAAGAAACAGAGGAAGTTGGGTATGGATATGTAGCCACCCTAATAATCCAAATGTTGGTTTTTTGATTGCTATAATTTTATACATTATTGTATAGAAAGTTTATCCAATTTTTTATTAATCATTTCCGTTGCTTCTGCTTCAGTGAAGAATAGATTTTCTTGAAGTATTCTCATGAGACGTGTTTGTTCTGCCATTGTGTGCTTGTTAATAAGTTCATCAGCTATACTATTTGCTAAGTTCGGATTCTGTTTCAAGATATTATGTATGATACTTATGATTGAAAGTGCATGAGTGAGATTGGTTGCTTGGTGTATAGCACTAAGAATTATTTCTTTATCTTCTTGTAATTTTTTGTTAAGCAAAAGGAATATCCCAAAAGCATACCAGCTTGAAGCTTTTTGAAGCACTGCTAAGGACTGTTCCTTAGTTAGTTTGCCTATCATTGAAATAGTAGGGAAGGCTATTTCGTCAAACTTGTTCATGAATAGTTTTACCATAAAGCCTCTAAATCCAGGTTTGTAATTTCTTAATGCTATGGTTTTATTCTTCATAATTAATCTATCGTTATATATATAAATAATTCCCAGTATTTTAATAGATAAATGAAGTTATTTGTTTAAAGAAAATACTAACAAGTATATTGTATGTTTTGGTTCATTGTCTGCTGAAGACAGCAGCTTTATAAATCAAAGTTATTTCTAAGTCATCTTGCAATTCTTTATTAAGAGATAGGTAGATGCGTTTAATGTCGTTAGTCTTACTTCTTTGTAAGGCAAGAAGTATAAAGTCTCTATCTTCATGTAGTGTATTACATAGTGTTAGGATATGATATACGTCAGGGATAGTTGCTTTACTTAAAGCAAGCATAACAGTGTCTTTGTCTTCTTTTAATTCTTTAGTAAGAGCGTCAAATATCAATCCAATACGGATTGGCGCTGCCTTTGTGAATAGCATTAAAGCCATTCTTTTTGATGAAATAGAAGTAAGTAAGGGCATGTTGGTATGTAGAAACAACCAACCCATAAATCCAAACTTTTCTTCGTTAAGTGATATTATTTTGTTATTCATTATTAAAATAACGAAACATTTATAAATTAATCCCAGTATTTTTATATTAATTTAAAGCAGTGCTGACTCATGAACAAGTGAACCCCATTTCGCAAGTCCAAGGGCTTAGCTACGAGGGGCAAGCCATTGAATTAATTTGCTAGTGAACGCTATAATACCCTTATGAGAACTAGTTTAATTGTTGATTTACAAAAATTTGTTGAGAATATTAGAAAGGTAAAGGCAAGACTGCCTAGCAAGGTTAAGTTATTAGCGGTTGTTAAAGCAGATGGTTATGGACATGGGGCTGTCGCGCTATCTAACATAGCTACGTCAGAGGGAGTTGATTATTTTGGTGTAGCTACTGCTGCGGAGGCTATCGAGCTTAGGGAATCGGGGATTAGGACTCCAATTTTGCTTTTGGCTGAGCCGACAGATTGGGAAAGAATAGAGCCTATAATTTATTATGGAATAACTTTGATGGTTTATTCGGATGATTTTTTATCTGAGTTATTAAGAGTTACTGATTCTTATAAAAAGAAGGTAAAGGTTCATTTGAAAATTGATACTGGAATGACTAGACTTGGTGTAGATCCAGAAAATGCAGTAGCGTTTGCGAAAAAAATATTATCCAGTCCTTTTTTAGAGTTAGAAGGGATTGCCACCCATTTAGCGGATTCTGATAACAAAGATGTTGATTATAGTCAAAAACAGATAGAAATTTTTGAGCGAGTTATTTTTGAGCTAATTAAGGAAGGCATTGATATTTCTATTAAACATGCATCTAACTCTGCTGGTACACTTAATGAAATAAAGCCTTTTTTTGATATGGTAAGGGTAGGGATTGATTTGTATAAAGGGATAATGTCGTTTACTGCAAAAGTTCTTTATGTAAGAGAAATTTTAGAAGGAGACTGTGTCGGGTACAGCTTGACTTATAAGGCTTGTCAGGACATGAGGATAGCTGTTATTAGTGTTGGGTATGCTGATGGGTATAGCAGAGCATTATCTAATAAAGGAAGAGTTTTATTAAATGGGGTGTCTTGTCCAATAGTGGGTAATGTTTGTATGGATATGATTATGGTGGCGCTTCCTTCAAAGTTGAATGTTAAGGTAGGAGATGATGCTGTTCTTATTGGTGCTCAAGGGGGCAACGAAATAACAGTAAATGAAATAGCCGGGTTAACGGGGACGATAGAATATGAAGTAATGACTTCAATAGGTAAGAGAGTAGCTAGGATCTATCGATCATGAATACTGTTTAACTGTTGAATTGTTTAAGTGTTCAATGAAAGACTTTGAAATCAATAAGAATTAATCCAAGAACAAATAAACAGATAAACAAATAAACAAATAAACAGTATAATAATTGCATGTCATACATATCCTTATATAGAAAATATCGTTCTCAAACTTTTTCAGATCTTGTTGAGCAAGAAGCGGTTATTCGCACATTACAGAATGCTATAAAGTTCGACAGAATCGCACAGTCTTATATTTTCGCTGGTCCAAGAGGCACAGGTAAGACATCTGTGGCTAGGATATTTGCTAAAACATTAAATTGTTTAAAGTTAGATAAAGAAAAAGCAGAACCATGTAATGAGTGTGATAATTGTAAACAGATAACTAGCGGTACTCATATGGATGTTATTGAGATTGATGCCGCAAGTCATACTGGTGTTGATAATATAAGAGACCTTATTGAAAAAGCCAATTTTCTGCCATCCATTGGAAAATGGAAAATCTATATAATAGATGAAACTCATATGCTTAGTAACTCAGCATTTAATGCGTTACTGAAGACTATTGAAGAGCCGCCAGCTCATGTTATTTTCATCCTTGCAACAACAGATCCACACAAAATACTATCGACTATCCAGTCAAGATGCCAGAGGCTTGATTTCTCTAAGATATCACAGTCGGCGATTGTTAAGAGGATTGAGGATATTCTCAAAGAAGAAAAGATGCAGATTACAGAGGAAGCTATTAAACTTATTGCTAAGTATAGTGGTGGACATATGCGAGACGCGTTATCCATTACTGACCAAGTGTTATCTTTTAGTAATGGAAAAGTGGAGATAGATCAAGTATATCAATTGCTTGGCACTGCAAATATTGGTGACATTTCCAAGGTCATTTTGATGCTTAAGAGCGATAAACATGTTGAGTATTTTAAGTTAATGGACAAGTTGTTTTATGAAGGACTGGATGCAGTTCTATTCCTTGAAGATATGTTGGAGTTTTTAAGACAAGTATTGTTTATAAAGATAGGTCTAAAAGACATGGTGATTGGGCCAGTAGTTTCCATAAAAAATTACCAAGAAGTTGCTGATGTTCTAAGTAAAGAAGATGTTTATTCTGCGATAACCGAAAGTTCTAAAGCAATGCAACAAGTTAAGGCTATGGAAGATAGTAGAGTCTTTTTAGAGGTTTTATTATTTCAAGCGTTTACTGGTCAGATACAAGAAGAAAAAGTTCAAAGTGATAAGGGAAAAGGGGTAAGTGATAAGGAGCAAACTACAAGAGAGATTATAGAAACAAGAGTGCCTCAGTCCCAAATGCCTATTATTGAGAAAGGGTTTCCTAAAGCAGTCACAGTTGAAGAAGTAAAATATGAGTCAAAGCCAGTAATTAGACCAGACGTTTTGCTGGATATAGTAAATATTAAGCATTTTTGGTCAGACATTTTGGCCTATCTTAAAAAGAATAAAAAAGCACAACTTTCAGCAATGCTGAAGGAATGTGTGCCTATATCTGTTGAGGGTGAAAATATCTCTGCTGCTATAGATGATAAGTTTTCTTTCCATCATAAGAAGTTAAATGAAGATGAGAGTCGGCGTGATATTAATGCTGCTGCGTCAGAGATTTTTAGTCGTAAAATCAATATTATAATAGAGTTTAAGAGTGGTAATGATATGCCAACTGACCTCGAAAAAGATGATTTTGAAGAGAACACTTTTTTAGAAAGTTCCGAGATACCAGATAGTATTAAGGATTTGGCAAAGCAGTTTGGTTCTGAGAAAGTAGAGAAGGTTTGACCCTTCCGTCTCAACTTCGTTGAGACACCTTCCCTTGAAAAGGGAAGGATTATTTCATTTTTATAAAGTATTATTTTGTTGTTTAGGTAGAATGTATTTTAAATATAAAACAGTTCGGCCGTCTTCTGTTTTTTTATCTATTACTTCGTATTGCGCATTTCGAGGAAAAACAGTTTCTTTGAGGTGAGAGAGGTTTGTTGAAACTTTTGTTCCTGGAGGTGCTTTAATTATTAACAGGATATGATTTTCGGGGTTATTCTCGTTTTTGCCAGCAAAGTCTAAAGCGATTTCTTTATTAGATGCAGCAAAAGCAAATCCGCTATCTGGAGTAATAATATCTCCAATTTTTGCCTTAGATGAAATTACAATTCCCCGATTACCATCAGGTATTATTCCCCTATAATAAGTACGAGGGAATAAATTTGGGATTAATTTATTAAAGCTTTCATCTACGTCTCTAATTTTATATAAGAGTGTCCAGTACGGTTTTGCATGAGCTTTCTTTGATTCTGGTGAAAGATCTTTGCCAGGATACATTTTTTCTAAGTAATTTTCAAAAGTTAACTTGCCTTCATTTTCTAATTCGCTAATTATCCTTATATATATTGCGGTGCTTGTAGCAGAGAAAAAATCATGATCTAGTTGTATGTTATGCTTAAGCCAGGCAACAATAAGCTCCCATTTTGAGTAGTCTTCGTTTATATTTTTACGATATTGTTCATAACTGTATTCATTGAAGGCAACTATTTTTTTATTCATTATAATAAATATTAAGCCCGAAATAGTTAAAATTTAAACATTGTCTAAATTAGCAGAATAAGCCCCCTTTATCAAAGGGGGAAAGCGACGACAGTCGCAGGGGGATTATCTTTGGACGAAGATGATTCTTTAAGGTCACAATTTGTGACCTTAGAATCCTAAAAGTTGTCCCGAAGCATCCTGTGTAGCTCCGCTTAGTGAAGTATGAACTTAGCGGCTACCCTCGAAGAGTACAAATATAAAATCGCTGATATTTCGATATTATTTAACAATATAATTTGATTTTTTTTCAACATACCCATTAATTGAACTGAAGAACCGTACGGAAATGAATATCTAAGACTTAATGAAATGAGCGTGGGAAAATCAGGACGATTTTCCAGGACAACCGACCCAGGACAGGGGAGTTTGTCCGTTAGTGAATGAGTTTAGTCTTAGAATGAATGAGAGTTCCGTGTTCATTCAGTTCAATTAATAAAAAAATAATGAGCCCTTATTAAAAAGAATTTTAAGGGTCACCTTAAGTAAGAAAGTTAAGAAATTATTTCTTAAAAATATTTTTTATAGTTGTTGTTACTTAGTAACATCAAATCAAAAGTATTTGTCTTAAAAGTCTGTGCTATTTTGTCACACTTACAAAGGAACAAGTAAAACAAAGGTTTGGTGATTTGTTCCTCTGTAAGTGTTTCAAAGTTGCCTTGTCCCTTAGAGATAATAATGTCAGCGCCTGCTAGTCTTTTATGAAATAGTTCATTTGTTCCCGCAAGGGTAGTGCCTGCTGTGGCGCAACCACTTTCAATTACTTCTGTGATTTTATCCATCCCAACTTCTTTTGCATCTTCTAACAGAGCATCATTAAGAATAGGGTGACTTTTTACTGTGAAAGTAACTTTTTTACCTATAGAAAGGAGATGTTTAACTAGTAATCTATCTAATACAATCTCACCAGTATTATCACCTATATATAATATGGTATTAGCTTTATTTATCTCGACTTCTAGGTCAGCGTAATCATCAACAGCAAAATCACGATGAACATAATCATCTAGGATGTTTTCAATGTTAAAACTTTTAAGAGCACCATAATCTATAAGGTTGCCAGCTATTGCGATTTTGATAGCAGTTTTTAGTTTATTAGCTGAATTATTGTAAAGTTCTTCAGCATGTTTATAGATTTTAAGTGCCTCATTGTTGCATTCTTTTTTTATATCCTTATATATGTCTCGGCCATCAAGATAGGTTAGCATTATTTTGTGGAGGTTATCTGTAAGTACTGGTGGACTAACCTTAGAGAAGTCAGTTTCATGCAGTTCTTTAAGTATTTTCTTGAAAGCTTCTTCTCGGTCAGCTCTATTAGCTATATGTCCATTTAGCGTTGCAACAATGTTATGCATTATACAGGGAATACAGTCTATATATGATTTCATGGGGCTGATTTTAGCATATTTAAAATTATTTTAACTATCCCTTTGAATGAAATCTTGATAAGCGTTATAATAGCGCTTGGTCTTGGGGCGACCATATTTAAGACAGGCCCTGAAAAAATTAGGAGGTTAGTTAATGGCAAAGAATATTTATTTTTTCGGAAATGGGAAAGGCGAAGCAGACGCTTCGATGAGAAATCTGTTAGGTGGCAAGGGTGCTAATCTAGCGGAAATGACAAATTTAGGAGTACCAGTACCTGCTGGATTTACTATTTCTACAGAAATGTGTCTAGACTACTATAAGAACGGAAGAATGCTTTCTGATTCACTTCTAGCTGAAGTTAAAGAAAACATAGTTAAAACAGAAAATGCTATGGGCATGAAGTTTAATGATGCTGAGAATCCTTTACTTTTCTCAGTAAGATCCGGTGCTAGAGTTTCTATGCCTGGCATGATGGATACAGTACTTAACTTAGGGCTTAATGACACAACAATAAAAGGTCTTATAACAAAATCTGGTAATGAAAGATTTGCTTATGATTCTTACAGAAGATTTATCAATATGTACGGTGATGTTGTTATGGGCGTTAACCATGAACATTTCGAAGAAAAGATTACTGCTATGAAAAAAGCTCGTGGAGTTGAGAACGACACAGATTTATCAGCTTCTGACCTTAAGGAATTAGTAGAACAATATAAGGTAGTAGTTAAAGAAAATGCAGGAAAGTCTTTCCCAGATGATGGCTTTGAACAATTGAAGATGGCTATTGCTGCTGTTTTCGGTTCATGGGAAGTACCACGTGCGGTTAAATACAGAAAAATGAATAATATTGATGACAGCTGGGGAACTGCAGTAAACGTACAATCTATGGTATTTGGTAACATGGGTGATACTTCTGGAACTGGTGTTGCTTTCACACGTAACCCATCAACAGGCGAAAACTTATTCTATGGTGAGTTTTTAATGAACGCACAAGGTGAAGACGTTGTAGCAGGTATCAGAACTCCTTTAGAAATATGTGAGTTAGAAAGAATTATGCCAACTTGTTACAAACAGTTAGTAGATATTTATCTAAATCTAGAAAAACATTATAAAGAAATGCAAGATATGGAGTTTACTATCCAAGAAGGAAAGCTTTATATGTTACAGACAAGAACTGGTAAGAGAACTGCAGCTGCGGCTGTAAGAATCGCTGTTGAAATGGTAGCAGAAGGTCTTATTGATAAGACAACAGCTCTTAACAGAGTTGCTCCTACTCAATTAGATATGTTACTTCACCCAAATATTAATCCAAAAGCAAAGCTAAACGTTATAGCTAAAGGATTACCAGCATCACCAGGTGCTGCAGTTGGTAAATGTTCATTTACTGCAGAAGACGCTGAAGCAAGAAGAGATGCAGGCGAAAAAGTAATTCTTGTAAGACAAGAAACATCACCAGAAGATATTGGTGGTATGGATGCTGCTGAAGGTATTCTTACAGCTAGAGGTGGTATGACTTCTCACGCTGCTGTAGTAGCAAGAGGAATGGGTAAACCATGTGTTGCTGGATGTGCGGCTTTAGAAATTAATGAAAAAGCAGAGACAGTAATTATTAATGGTGCAACTTTTGGTAAAAATGACTTCATAACATTAAACGGTTCAGCCGGTGAAGTTATCGCAGGTAAGGTTGAATTAACAACTCCTGAGCTTTCAGGAGACTTTGGTGTATTAATGAGTTGGGCTGATGAAGTAAGAACTTTAGGTATCAGAACAAATGCAGATACTCCACATGATGCTCAAGTAGCTAGAGATTTTGGCGCTGAAGGAATTGGACTTTGTCGTACAGAACATATGTTTTTTGAAGGTGACAGAATTAAAGCAGTTAGAGAAATGATTCTAGCTGAGGATATCGCAGGTAGAAAAATAGCTCTTGCTAAACTTCTTCCAATGCAAAAAGGTGACTTCAAAGGAATATTCGAAATAATGGATGGACTACCAGTAACAATCAGACTACTAGACCCACCTTTACATGAATTCGTTCCACATACACCTGAAGCACAAGCTGACATGGCAAAAGAAATGGGTATTTCAGCTGATGCAGTTAAATTGAGAGTAGACCAATTACATGAGTTCAATCCTATGCTTGGTCACCGTGGTTGTCGTTTAGGTATCACGTATCCAGAAATCTATGATATGCAAGTTGAAGCTATTATTTCTGCAGCAGTGGAAGTAGCAAAAACAGGCAAGACAGTAATTCCTGAGATAATGATTCCACTTGTAGGAATGGTTCCTGAACTTAAGTTATTAAAAGACAATGCAGTAAGAATAGCTGATGAGCTTATTTCTGCAGCTAATATCACTTTAGATTATAAAGTTGGTACAATGATTGAGATTCCAAGAGCAGCACTTATTGCTGACAAAATTGCTGAACATGCAGAGTTTTTCTCTTTCGGAACAAACGACCTTACACAGATGACTTTAGGTTTTTCTCGTGATGATGCAGGAGTTTTCTTGCCAGAGTACGTAGAAAGACAGATTCTTCCTGATGATCCTTTCCAGTCAATAGACCAAGAAGGTGTCGGAATGCTAGTTGAGTATGGCGTTGCACGTGGAAGAATGACAAAGCCAAACTTAAAGGTTGGTGTTTGTGGTGAGCATGGTGGAGATCCAAAATCTATCGAGTTTTTCCATAAAGCAGGCTTAAACTATGTTTCTTGCTCTCCATTTAGAGTTCCAATTGCTAGATTAGCAGCAGCTCAGGCAGCGCTAAAAAGCAAAAAGAAATAAGCTAGGTTCAATTTGGTTCACTGAGGTCAATACAAACAGTGAAGGTTTAAAGATTTTTTGTAATAACCCCGGACAGAAGTTCGGGGTTATTATTTTATTTTACAAAATATGCTAAGATTGGTTTTGAAATGAAAAAACTGTTATTTATTATTTTATCCATAATATCATTAAGTTTTAGTTTAGAAATAACTTCTCGAATGGTAGATTCTGCAAAAAGCCAATATGGGATCTCAGATGCTCAGATAGGCCAGATAGCTCAACAATATTCAAACAATGAAGACAGTACAGTTACTGAAAATGTTTTTTATCAAGAAAAGAAGGTTACTGTTGCTGTTGTGTCTGTCACAGATGATAAAAAAGAAAAAAATGATTTATTGGATCCGTATGTTTCAGCTATGTTTCCTGGTGAACTTAGCCAATTTGGATATGATGTTTTTAATCAAGTTTCAAAAACATTTACACCGCTTAGGAATATTCCAGTTGCTAGAGATTATGTTTTAGGTCCAGGCGATGAACTTAAAATATATCTTTGGGGAAATATTCAGCAGAATTTCTCTGTTGTAGTAGATGCTTTGGGGAATATAGATTTACCTAAGGTAGGAAGAATGACCGTTAGTAACCTTTCTTTAGAGAGGGCATCTAAGCTTATCGAAACTGAATTAGGAAAGCATTTCGCTAATTTTACTCTAGAAGTGACCATGGGACAGTTAAAGACTATTTCAGTTTTCGTTTTAGGTGCCGCTAAAACTCCAGGGAAATATAACGTAGACTCATTATCATCAGTACTCAATGTGTTGTACGCTTCTGGTGGTCCTACCAACAAAGGTTCATTACGAAACATTAGATTAATTAGGGATAACAGAACTTACCGAATAATAGATCTTTATGATTTGCTTTTATATGGTGATAATTCATCCGACATTTTATTAAAGTCAGGTGATATTATTTTTGTGCCGAACATAGGTTCTGTAGCTGCAATAAAAGGAGCAGTCAAAACTCCTGCAATTTTTGAAATACAAGATAATACAAATTTATATGATTTAACTAGAATGGCAGGCGAATATACTAGAAACAGTTATATTAAAGAAATAAATATTGTAAGAAAAAATATTGATAATGGAAGATTTGAATTAAAGACAGTTTCATTTCCATCATTAAATGATTTTAAAGCTTCAAGTAAACGTATTGATATTAATGATGGAGATATAGTTGAAATTATTTCTTTATCTGATGAGTTAAGAGATTGGATAGAGGTTAAGGGAGAGGTAGTTAGACCAGGCAGATATTCAAAAGGAAAAGCAAAGAATTTATCTCAATTATTAGGTGTTGCTGGAGGAGTAACAGAAAAAGCATATCAAGATAGAGCTAATATATATAGGATTACTACGAATAATCAATACATGATTATGGGAGTTCCTCTGATTGGTAATGATCTAGATAAGATTTTATTACATGAATTTGATAAAGTTGTAATTTATTCTAATGAAGAGAGACATCAAAATTATCAAGTACGTATAAATGGAGAAGTAGTTAAGCCTATAACTCAGGATTATTTTGAAGGAATAACAATCCGTGATCTATTATTTTTAGCAAATGGATATACTCCTTTTGCTGACAAGACTAACATTCAGATATTAAGAAGGTTAACCTTAGAGGAAAATAAGGTTATTGAGTTAAAGGGTATAACTGATAGTGTTTTAGATACTAAGCTTGAAGCGTTCGATGAAGTGTATATCCGCAAATCAGCACAGTATGAGTATTATGGCGCTGTTTCACTTCGAGGAAAGGTGATGAATCCAGGTACATATCCTTTGTATAAAAATGAAACTTTTATTCAGTTAATAGATAGAGCCGGTGGAATAAGACCTGATGGATTTGTTGCAGGAATAAAATTTTATCGTAATTTAGAGGATGACCTTTCTCAGGAAACAAGTCAGATGGTAGATTCTCAGCAAAGCTCTATTAAACTAGTATCAGAGTTAGCTGATGTGAATAGATTAAAGGTTAATTTTCAGGAATTATTAAATAGGAAAGATGACAAAGAGTATTTAGATCAAAATAACGTTATTTTAAGAGATGGTGATATTATTGATGTACCAGTTATACCTCAAGAAATTCGAGTTATTGGTGGAGTTTATAATGTAGGGTCTTTTATGTTTAAAGAAAACTATTCCATGGGCCATTACCTAGATAACGCAGGAAACTTTAGAAAAGATGCTGATCAAGGAGAGCTTTATGTCGTGAAGGCAGATGGAACAGTTAAAAAGACAACTGATAGTGGGTATAAGATTAGCAGAGGGGATACTATAGTTGTTCCTACAAGAAAATTTGAAGAAGTTAATTATTTAAAACTCATATTAGATTGGACTCAAGTTGTTTTTAATATTGCAACTACATGGGTTCTTCTTGGTAGATAATCGTTTCTAGCCAAATCTGTGTAAAAGCAAATACAACAGAAAAAATAGGTGCAATAATTTCACTCAAACACCGATAATTTATTATAAGTATTAAAATAAATGTTTAAACCCCACTTTTTTTGGGCATAGATTTCTATGTAGCAAATAAAGGGGGGAATCGATTTTGACGCATGGATGCAAATTTCAGACAATAATAGTCTTCTTATTTCTTTCCACTTTTTCCTTTTCAGCACAAATATCATATGATTATATAAAAGATGTTCATTTAGTTAACAAGCTAACTGGTCTTAGTTATTTGGAACAGCCAGCAGTTTCCAGAGTAATGGATCATTCGCTTACTTTTTTACAATACGGTTCTATGGATGGTCAAACAAAATCACAGTTTGCTAATCTTACAATTCCAGGATATTTCTTTAATTTAGGATTAACAGTTAAACATGATGTTATAAATGGAATTAATAAAACAGGTCTAGCAAATGATGGTAGTTTTAATGTGCTAGATACTTTTAGTCATGAGAAAACAGCGGCAATGGTAACTTTTAGCCAAAAGCTTCCAAAGGTGCCGATTTATTATGGGATAAATGCAAAAGCATATCAACAAAAGGTTTTAGGTGAAACTATGACAGGTTATGGTTTTGATGCTGGCGTCATGATAAATATGGGGGGAACCATAATTGGTGCAACCTTTAATGATATAAATAATACTGTTCAAAAGTGGGAACATGGAACTAACGATCAACTTAAGACTAGTCTTTCATATCAGTTTGTTCAACTTTTACCTTTCGGATATATTTCTTACGTAGGGTCTGACATTAATGATGATTATGTTAAATTGGGCTTAGATTTATTTGGAGTAATTGGTGTGGAATCTAAGGTATTACTTACTGAAGAGTTCTCAGCATCTGTTTCTTGTGGCTTAGATTTAGGTGCTTTTGAAGTAGGCATTAGACAAGACCTTAGCGAAGTATCTGGAACAAACAGTCAATTTTTTATGACATTAAATTTATAGGAGGAATGTTTAAGTGAAGAAAATATTTTTGTTACTAGTAATAGCTTCTATTTTTGCAGTTGAGAATATTGGAACTATAAAAATAGTTAAAAAGGATGGTCAAACATTTTTTTATAAAAACAATAAAGAGTTTCAATTAACTGGATCACAACTGAAAATAGTACAGGGGAATATGAGAATGCTATCAGAAGCCACAGTTGAATATGAAGAAGCTGACCTTCCTGTTGAGCTTTTTGGGATGGTTGCGGTAACTGCAGTTGCTAATGATTCAGCTTTACTTGTGACTGCTAAAAATCCTGCAAATGTTAAAGTGGCAATAATTGATACTGGGGCAGATATTAACAATAGTTATTTAAAGGAATATTGTTTAGTTAATACAAATGAAATAGCAGGAAATGGAATTGATGATGATAATAATGGATATATTGATGATTATTATGGTGTGAATATTATTGAGGATAATGGTAGTGTTTTAGATGATCAGGGACATGGAACATGTATGTTAAGTGAAGTTGCAATGCAAAGTAATGGAAATGCAAAGATAATTCCTATAAAAGCGTTTGATAGTAGAGGATGTTCCTCACAGTTTATTATAGCAAAGGCTATTGGTTATGCTGTGGAAAGAGGAGCAGATGTTATTAATTGTAGTTTCGGATATCCAAATCAAACTGAAACGTTGAGGTTAGCTATTCAATATGCCTTAGATAATGGAGTTATTGTAGTTGCAGCTGCAGGTAATAATGGTCAAGAAATAGTTATGTATCCAGCAGGCTATCCGGGAGTAATGGCTGTTTCTTCATTAGATGATAATGATAGACTATCATACTTTAGTAATTATGGTGACCATATCAAAGTTTCTTGTA
>JBAXBT010000007.1:0-14366 GCA_037141875.1 Candidatus Riflemargulisbacteria bacterium | reverse complement strand
AACCAACAACTTCGACTACTTTTCCTACAACCTTATGTAAAGGCTCCATTTTTTCTATCTTTTCAATATAACGAGAAAAATCTACAAACTGATTATTCGTCATCATCAGTCAGAAAATCAAAGGACTTATCGTCAATGTTCTCATCAAATGATAAAACATCACTATTATTATTAAAAAGGTCATCACCTGATATATTTTCTTCTTTAACTTCTATATTCTTAACAGAAATAACTGGATCTGCATCTTTTATAGTAGCGATAAGATCTTTTATGCTCTGCATTTTAGACTCTATCCTGGAATCAATCACTCCAAAGTTAGCCTCAATAAGACAGCCTCCCTCTGAAACATCACAGTCTCCAACTATATTACACTCTTTGATGGTCATAAATTCTGTTAACAATTTAGACTTATTTTCCTCTAAATGTTGAACATTTTCTGGATTAACTTTAATAGTCAACTCATGCCCACTAGTAACGGGAATTAAAGCTTCCCTAACTACTGCTAGCATAATATTTTTATCAAGCTCAATCGACCTCGAAAGAAGTTTTTTTACAATTACATCTAACAGAGACAATAAATAAGGTTCAGTATTAGCAAGAATTAAATTTTTATACTGATCTAATTCATTAAATTTATTCATCAAATCATATAAAGAATTCTCATATGCTTTCCTTGCACGATCATGATCAATTCTTCCTTCGGCGTCACCTTTGTTTAGACCATCAGCATAGCCATTTTTGTTCCCTTCTAAATATCCAGAATCACACGCTTCTTTCCTTGCTCTTTCCTGAGTTACAGCAAGGTCAGAAAATAAATCTTTCTTTTCTTGTTCCAATTTCTTTGTTTTTTCTTCTAATTCATTTTCTTTTATTTTAAAAAGTTCTTTCTCTTTATCTAATTGAAAACGACAATGTTCAGTTTCTTTCATAAGCTCATTTTTTAGCAAATTTATTTCTGCCTCAATCTTATCCCTAGGAATTGATAAATTTAATTGAAATTTCTGAGACGATGAACTGAGAACGGAACGATCAGAAAAATCCTTACCATATTTAATCTGATCTTTTTTTATTAAAGACATCTTATACCTTTTTCTCTTTTTTGATATAAATCTTTATCTTATCGATAAATTCTTTCTTAACAGAAACTTCAATTCCTTCTAATATAGCTGTCTTTTGAAAATCCTTAGTTAAATTAATTCCTTCCTTAACCATCATTTCCACTAATATGTTCTGTTTATTTCCATCAAAAAAACCAAGAAGAAAACTCTGAAAAATTGGCTTCTCTTGTTTTAACACTGCAAAAACAAATTCTACAGATACCTTGTCTAAAAAAGCATCTCCTTCAAGATTCAAAATATTCTCTTCTTTAACCTCAACAATTACTTCTTCTTCTACCTCATCCATATCTAACAATTCTTCATCTTTTAAAATATTATCTAAAACAAATGCATCTATATCATCAGGCATTGGAATCTTCCCAACATAAGGCAAAATTTCTTCTTGCACCTTTTCAAACACATCTGCAGGTAATTTACGCAAAATATTGTCAGAAAAAACCTCACCCAACATAGAAAATACTATAATTGTTTTTTGTTTATTATTAAACATCATCATTCCTCATCCATTTAATTATCTTTCCAACAACCATATCTTCATTATTGTTTACAAATGATCTAAACTTTTCTAACGAAAAATCGACATCTTCTTCACGAGATTCAATCTCAACAATAGGATTATCATCATCTAGGGTATCATCTTTCTCTGCGACAGTTCTATTAGATAATAAATAAACCACAAAAACAACAACCCCTGAACCAAAAAATAATATTCCAAAAGTTATAAAAATCCATAATTTACTTTTAGTCTTTTCTCCACCATAACTTTTCTCTACATTAAAAATTGCTTCTTCTTGAATATTCTCTGTAGCATCTAGATTCTTAGTAGCTTCTATATTTAAAAAAGGCATTAACTCAATAACTATACTGTCTCTTCCACTCTCATAATCAACAACAGAAGCAACTAATTCAAATGTGCTTAACTTAAGCTCTTGAGTAAAATTCAAAGACAAATTAGCATTGTCTAAGGCAATTGCTATATTTATTTTACTAATTTCAAAGGGAGAACTTTCCTTATAAGATTCCGTCAAAGTTACACTTGTATACACCATATAACTTCCCTCTGGATAAAGCGTTTTTAAAATATCTTTCACCTTAGATGTATAAGTTACCTCATAATTCTCCTTTAATTCTTTTTTAAATTTCAAAAGCAACTCGATAGGCGATTCCTCTTCAGAACCTGACACTCTTAATAACTTCATAAAATCAGTAAATTGATTCGACATCATATCTTTTTTTAACTTATCACTAAGTATATTTCCTTTATTATCGATAACAGCAACATTTTCAGGAATAACATTCTCAACAGAACTGGCGACTAAATGCATTATTCCTTTAACTTGTTCATTGGTAACAACAACTCCATCACTAATATTTAAAATAACCGAAGTTGAGCCAGGAACTTTTTCTCCAAACAATGTCTTTTCTGGCATAACAATTTGAACCCTAGCACTATTAATATTTTCCATAGTTGAAATAATTCTAGAAAGTTCACCGCTAACTGCTCTCATATACTTTATCCGTCTATCGTAATCAGTTGCACCAAGTCCAGCTGATTGATCAAAAATCTCAAAACCAACGATTCCACCCTCAGGCAAACCAAGTTGTGCCATTTTTAATTTAACTTGATCAGCATACTCTTTTGGAACAGAAATATTAATTACTCGACCTTCCCTTAACGATTCGAATGGAATCTTCTCATAACTTAAAACTTTTCTTATTTGTGACGCATCCATTGGAGTTATTGCTTCAAAAACAGGAACATATTTATAATTTTTATTGGATATTTGTTTATTTTCGTTATCTTTACTTATATTCTTACCAGAATTATGTCTAACAAAAAAACCAATTCCGATTATCACTAATAATAATACAACAAATACAGCTATCCCTATCTGTACCCATCTATTAGAAAAAAAACCTACTCTTCCACTGCCTACTATATCATAACCTTCATCAGCATCAGAGGAGATTCCCTCTACTTCTTGTTCATTAGAATCTACCATATTTAATTATTATACAGCCATTTGCAGAATTTCTTTAGTGGTTTGCACTGCAGAATTAATAACAGTCATTGCAAGGCTTGTAGCAACTGATGCTTTTTCCATCTGGATTATAACCTCTTCTAATGGGACATTGCCATTTACATATTCAGTAATTAAAGCATTTGCTTTATTATCTTGCTCGCTAATCCTATTTAAACTTTCAACTGCTTTGTCTAAAGCTATCTGAAACAAATTTTCATTTAAACTAACATCTTCAACAGGCTTGTCTTTTACAGCATAAATATTATAAAGCCCTTCAACTTTCCCTAACCCTGGATCCATAACTGTATTTATTCCACCTGCCATAATTACTTCCCTATATTCATTATTGTTTGAGCAACCTGTTTTGCCGAACTAAAAATTGCTGCATTCGCTTCATACATTCTTCTTGCCACAGCCATATCAGACATCTCTTGAGAAAGAGAATAGCCAGATACAGCAACAAAACCATCCGCATCAGCCATTGGATTTTCTGGATCATAAATTTTTTGAACAGAAGATTGGTCATCCTGAACTTCAGAAACATATGGCTCATTGTTTCCTGGCAATGTCTTTACAACAAGTGATTTTCTTTTATAAGCACTCCCATCACTAGACTTATATGTATTCATATTTGCAATATTCTCTGCAATCGCTTGAAGTTTTTGCTGTTGAACTATCATCCCAGAGCTACTAACCCCCATTACATTAAACACATCAGCAAAAGCAAGAACAGATATACATAATACAAACAAAAGCTTGTACATAATTAACCACCCTTACCAAGAGTAACAACTTTCTTTAAACCTTTTAATTTTGTAGAAAGCAAATTAGCATAAGATGTAAGCAATAAATTATTCTCTGCATACTTCGTCATTTCCTGATCCATTAAAACCTCTTTATTGCCCAACTTAACTTTTGCTTTTTCTAAAGCATTATCGAAATCTAATTTATGAAAATTACCAGACTCTATATTAGCTGTGTTTCCTGCAATTTGTTGTTGCTTAGCAGATGAAGCCCTGACAGCCTTCTCAAGACTATCAAATGATTGTCCAAAAACTATTCCATCTAAATTAGCCATATATACCCCCCCAGAAAAACAATTAAACCATACTTATAATATTAGCCTTAAATCGACCATTTCCTACCCATCTTGTAAGAAACGTTTCTTTTTAACTTATCTAATACTTTCATATGTAATCTACTTACTTTACTCTTAGACATTTGCATTACTTTTGCTATTTCCATTTGGTTTCTATTTTCATAATAATATAGTTTAAGTAATTGCTGTTCTTCCAAAGTTAATTTTTGGATTGAATCATGTAGATTTATCCTCTCGTTAGAACGTTCAATCCTTCCGATAATCTCATCACCAACATCTTGTCTTTGTAAAACAGTAGAAATATTTTCTATATTCTCTAAAGACAATAAATAAATAATAGCTGAACTATTCAATGCTTGATATAGCGAATTATCCGGGTCAGCGTTTTCCTCTGGATCCTCAGCGATATCACGGGCCAATTCCATTATTCTTTCTTTAACCTTTTCTTTATCAACCCGTTTTGAATAACCAGGATTCTTTGTTTTCCATTCTTTTCGAATATTATCTAATATCTCGCCACGTATTCTATAAGTAGCATAAGTTCTAAAAATCGCACCCTTATCATTATTAAAGTTCTTCCAAGCCTTTACTAAACCTTCCCAGCCATAACTAACTAAATCGTCAAACTCCATACCAGGAGGTAAATTGCCACCAGAAAAAATTCCTGCAGCTATCGTTTTAATTAAATTAACAAATTCGTCTTTTTTATCATCAGGAATAACTTCGACTCTTGTCTCTGCCTCTGTAGCTCTATATACAGGATTAACTTCTACGATCCTTATCTCATCACTCATCCATTATTCTCCCAAATTTAAATCTATTGCCCCACTATCAATCATTTGTTCCGTTACTTGTTGTCTAAAAATATCATCTATCATCATTTGAGAAATATCATTTGAAAACATACCTTGAAAAAGCGTTCCATCTTCTTCATCGTTTTCAGTTTTAAAAATATCTCCTAAAGACATTTTGTTCATAAAAACTTTTTCTACAAACATTTTCGCAAATTCCCGTTTAATCTCAACTTTTTGTTCTGTTGTTGGATTCTGAAACCTGCTAGCATCTATTATACTGGAATTACCGACAAAAGATAAAGGGTTAACCGACATTAAATGACCTCTATTTCAGCAGTTATCGCTCCAGATGCCTTTATTGCCTGTAAAATTGAAATCATTGTCGATGGTTTTGCACCTAAAGCATTAAGGGATTTTACTAGATCTGACAAGGTATCTCCATTTTGAACTATCTGAAATTTTGACTTTGCCTCTGTCACATTTATATTAACCACATCATAAACATCTCTGTCTATCTTTATACTTATATCACCATAATTTATAGCGACTGGCGATATTCGCACCTTTTCTCCTATAACAATAGCTCCAGTTCTTTCACTAATCACAATCTTTGCAGAGATATCAGGTTGAACAGGAACATCCATTAATTTAGCTATGAAATCAACCATATCTTTTTTATGCTCAGGAGTAAGTCTAACTTTTACAACAGCAGCATCTGTCTTTTCACAATAAGCTAGTCCAGTTTCTTCGATAGCAAAACCTATCCTAGCAGCGGTAATAAAATCAGGTTTCTTTAAATTAAGATTTAAATATTGGTCATCAGCTAATTTAATTGGTAATTCTTTTTCTACAATACCTCCATCAGAAATTATTCCTCTATTTGATTCATTTTTCTGATACCTAACTTCTCCTGATTCTGCAGACACACCACCAACTACCATATTACCTTGTGCTGTTATATATGTTTTACCATCAGGCCCTAATAATGGTGTCAACAAAAGAGTGCCACCTCGTAAAGAAACAGCATCACCTATAGATGAAACATTAACATCTAACTTCTGATCATTCCTAGCAAACGGCGGCAATTCTGCTGTAACCATTACAGATGCCATATTTCTTCCTTGAATATCTTTTTCATCAGGAGCAAGACCAAGTTTATTTAATAAATTTTTCATAGATTTTTGTGTCAGAATAATTTGTGGAGAGTCACCTGTATTTTTTAACCCAACGACTAAGCCATACCCCATTACTTGATTAGACCTAGCATTTTCTAAATAAACCAATTCTTTTACTCTTGTCTGCATTGCAGAAAAAGAAAAAGAAATTAATAAACATAATAATAATAAATTTCTCATTTATTTTCCCCTTTACTAAAAAATCCAATCAATCATTTGAGCAAAAAAACCTTTTTCTTGGTCGCGAGAAACACTACCATAGCCCTTCAACTTAAGCACAACATTGGATATTTTTGATGAATCAACAGAATTATCTGGCTGAATATCATTTTCTCTTACAATTCCCTCTACTGAAATCTCTTCCTCTTCATTATTTACGATTATAGTCTTAGTCCCACGAATATAAAGCTGACTTCCATCAACTTTGTAAATAGTTGAGGTAAGAGCTCCTTGCAATTTACTTGTTCTGCCAGTGCTTCCACTTCCGGAAAATCTATTTTGAGCTGAAAAACCAATTCCACCTTTAGTGTCAGATGATTTACTTGCATCTAAGTAACTTGCAGCTTGTGCCCAACTGAGGTCCGCATTACTCTTTAGCCCTGTATCTCGAAGTAATTGGGTATCTGCTTTTTGACTAGCCATTTGATATTCGTTAATATTTATAAAAAGGATATCCCCTACATTTTTAGCTAAAGTAGGACCATACGGATTAGGAGTTTCATCTTTCCATAAAGATCCTGCAAAAAGAAATGACCCTAAAATTAAAAAGGATAATAACTTCTTCAATTCCCCCACCCCCTCAACTAAACTATCTACTAATCTTAACTATTTGGTTTGCCTCTCCTAATAGAACTTTTAAAGGCGCATAACCACTCAATTCATTCTCGTCTATCATTCCATAAGTCATAATTATAACTACATCGCCTGGCTCTGCTAAACGAGCGGCAGCACCATTAATTGTTATATCCCCCGGCTTATCTCCTTTAATAGCATACGTAACAAATCGTTGACCATTATTTACATTAACAACATGAACTTGCTCATATTCAGTTATATTAGCCTGCTTCATAAGCTCTTCATAGATGGTTATACTACCTTCATATGCAATATTTTTATCAATCACTGTTGCCCTATGAATCTTAGATTTTAAAATATTTACTAACATCAGTTTATTTCTACCTCCACATTCTTACTGTCAACAATCCTTGCGTTAAGGATTTTGCCAGTCTGCTTATTAAGCACCTTAATTGTACTACCTAAGCTTCCGTTTTTCAACGAAACACCTGGCATAGTAATACGAACACTTCCACTTTTAGCATTTATAGTACATTCGTCCTGTTTTTTTATTATGTCAGTCTCTTTTATATCATATTTATAAAAAGTATCACCTTTCTTTTTATAAAACATATTTTCCTTACCAATAATCTCCTCTGAATAATAAAGTATCTGTTGATTATCCTTTATTATTTGTTTCCAATCGCAAGTAATATCTTTTTCTAATATTATTTTACCTTTTTCTATTTGTTCCTTTACAACAGGAACAAAAGCTTTTATATCTAAATAAAAAGGAACTTTCTTTATAGGCAATAAATTCTGACCAATTACATCTAATTCGTTATAACCCTGATCATATCTATTTGGAAATTTTAATTTACCAACTGGCATTTCATCAATTTTAATAGAAAATGTTACTGGTACATTTAAATACGAAAAGTAATTATTTATGTTAGAAATCAACTCTTTTTGTCGTATATCAATAGCAAATACTGAAGCTACTAATAATAAGCAAAAAATATACGATCTAAGCTCTAGCAATTTCTGCGGCTGACTTAAGCATCGTCTCGCCTGATTGAATAGCTTTTGATATAACATCGAATGCTCTCTGAGTTATTAGCATCTCCATCATGGAGCCAATAATATCAACATTACTAGATTCAATAGCAAACTGTGATATTGTGCCTAAATTATCTTCACCAGGATTGCCAACATTAGCCTCACCAGAAGCAGCTGTCTGCTTATATAAATTATTACCCACACTCTCAAGCCCAGCAGGATTAACAAATTTTGCCAGTCTAATTTGACCAACAAATCTTTCCTGAGTCTCCTGACTGTAAGTTATATACACATTACCATCTGCTGCAACCCTTACAGTATTTGTCCCATCAGGAATAACAATCCCTGGCTCTAAAATATTCCCATTAGGGTCTACAAGTTGTCCAGTACTATCTAAATTCAAATTTCCAGCTCTACCATAAGCAATTTCTGAATTAGGTAATTTAAAAACAAGAAAACCATTACCATTAATTGCAAGATCAAATTCATTATTTGTTACTGAAATAGTTCCTTGGCTAAAATCTTTGGGAGTAGCCACTACCTTTACACCAGAACCTAATTCTATATTGGAAGGCTTATTAAACTCATCTATCCTTTGGACCGCTCTTTCTAATACTTGAGGAAAAATATTTTCCATATCTGTCCTTGTAGCCTTATAGCCTATTGTCTTAGAGTTGGATATATTATTGGTGATATTTATCATATCCTTCTCTAAGGCGGACATACCCGTAGCACCAACGAAAAATTGTCTAATCATATAAATACCCCCCAGTTTGTTGTTTATCTGTTTATTTGTTTATTTGTTGAAGGGAAAAGGTTCAAAGAAAAAGGTAGTTGTTTTTTCCTTTTTACTTTAGACTTTTTCCAATATAAACAATTAAACATTTAAACAATTAAACACTAATTAAAATATTAGCCTCTTTTATATGCTCAGACAATAGAAAATTAAAAAAGTTCCAGATTATTTATAACTAACAATAACAGGAAAAAACTCAACATCAATCTGGTAAATAGCTTCAGGTCCAAATTCTGGAGAAGCTATAGACTGCATCTTCTTAATTCTATCCGCTAAATACGCACCTGCACCACCGATTGTAGAAAAATATATAGCATTATTTCTCTTTATTGATGTTTTAACTTCTTCAGAACGATTTCCTTTGCCAATCATGACCTTTAACCCTTTATCTAATAAAGCTGAAGTATACCTATCCATACGAGAACTAGTAGTTGGTCCAGCTGATCCACAAACTACACCTACTTTGGGAGGAGTTGGACCCATATAATAAATCGAAGCTCCCTCTAACTTTACAGGAAGTTCTTCACCATTATTTATCATATTAATTAGTTTCTGATGAGTATTATCACGTGCTGAAAACAAAGTACCAGACAAATAAACCAATTCTCCTAACTGTAACCCTTGAATATCTTTTTTTGACAAGGGCAAGGTGAGCTTCTTCATAAATTACAACCTTACGACACAATGACGCGTACTGTGACAGCCTACATTCAAAGCTACTGGCATAGAAGCAATATGACATGGAGCAGATTCAATAAAAACATCCATGGCCGTTAATTGACCTCCAAAACCTCCAACTCCTATCCCAAGGGAATTAACTTCTTCTAATATCTTCTTCTCTAAATTAGAATACCTTTGAATAGGATTTCTCTCTCCAATTTTTCTAAAAAGAGACTTTTTAGCTAACAATGCACACTCTTCCATATCACCACCAACGCCAATTCCTAAAAGTAAAGGAGGACAACAATTAGCACCTTTTTCCTTTATTCTTGATACAATATTATCAACTATTCCTTGTTCCCCATCTGCAGGATCTAACATCCACAAAGCAGAAGCATTCTCGCTACCGCCTCCCTTTGCCATTATCCATAATTCAAACACATCACCAGAAACAATCTCAATATGCAAAATTACTGGAGCATTATCACCTGTATTCTTGCGCTCAAGTGGATCTGAAACAACAGACTTTCTCAAATAATTATCTTGATAACCTTTTCTAACTGCTTCATCTAAAAGAGACTGAAGGTCACGATCAAGAGTTATTTCTGTTCCTACCTTTGCAAAAACAATAACAATACCTGTATCCTGACACAAAGCTATTCTTTTTGAATCAGCTATCTCTGAATTCTCAACTAAAATATTAAGGAAATTTTTCTCTTCTTTATCAGTTTTTGCATTTTTAAAAAAACTTAAAATATCAGGCGCAATTATAAAATTAATATCTGAAACGTTTTTTGATACAGCCTCAATTATTGTGTTTGAGTCTATTAGTCGCATTTTTACATATTACGACATAATGCGTCAGAGAATGCTGACGTGGATAATTCTGTAGCACCCTCCATCAATCTTGCACGATCGTAGGTAACTTCCTTAGAAGAAATCGTCTTTTCCATAGCATTAATTATTAACTCCCCAGCTTCTTGCCAACCAAGATGATCTAACATCATAACGGCAGATAAAATTAATGATGAAGGATTAACTTTATCTAACCCAGCATACTTTGGTGCTGTTCCATGAGTAGCTTCAAATAAAGCGACTCCTGTAGAATAATTAATATTAGCACCTGGAGCAATACCAATTCCTCCAACACAGGCAGCTAAAGCATCAGAGATATAGTCTCCGTTCAAATTAAGCGTAGCTATAACATCATAATCTTCTGGACGTAAAAGAATCTGTTGCAAAAAAGCATCGGCAATAGCATCTTTAATAATAATTTCCTTACCATTATTAGGGTTCTTAAGTTTCATCCAAGGGCCACCATCAATTAATACTGCCCCAAAATCCTCTTTTGCTACTTGATAGCCCCAATCCCTAAAAGCTCCTTCAGTAAATTTCATAATATTTCCCTTATGGACTATAGTTACCGAGCTTCTATCTTGTTCTATTGCATATTTAATAGCAGCTGTTACTAATCGTGAAGTACCTTCTTTAGAAACTGGTTTAATCCCAATACCTGATGACTCAGGGAATCTAATTTTAGTTACTTTCATTTCATCCTGCAAAAAAGCAATGACCTTCTTTACCTCTGGTGTTCCATTCGCCCATTCTATCCCTGCATAAATATCCTCGGTATTTTCTCTAAAAATAATCATATCTGTAAGCTCTGGACGCTTAAGCGGGGAAGGAACTCCTTGAAAATATCTCACTGGTCTGAGGCAAACATACAAATCAAGAACTTGTCTGAGGGTTACGTTTAGACTTCTGATTCCACCACCTACTGGCGTAGTTAATGGACCCTTAATTGAAACAACATATTCTTCTATCTTCTTTAAGGTATCTTCTGGAAGCCACTCACCTTTTTCTTTTAAAGCCTTCTCACCAGCATAAACCTCAAGCCACTCTATTTTCTTACCTATTTTGGCACAGGCAAAATCAACTACCTTTTTCATCGCAATTGTAATATCAGAGCCAATACCGTCTCCTTCTATAAAAGGGATAATAACTTCGTCTGGTACAATTACTTTGGAATCTTTAACAACTATCTTGCTTGCCACAGTTATTTACTCTTTTCTAATTCCTCAATGGTATTTCCTAAGTTTTTAATATTATCACCATAAGCTTTCCAGTCACCTTGTTTGATGGACTGTTCTGCTTTATTATAATAACCCTTTGCTTTAGAGATAAGTTCCTTAATAGTACTAACTTGTTTTGTTTTCTCTTTATCATTAGTTAAAAGTTTTGGTGAAATTGTTGGAATCTCAAGTGATAAAACTTTAGCTAAAGCTTCTTCAAAGGATGTTTCCATAGCTAAACTATTCTTATAGGCAACAATAACTCTTTTCAATTCGGGAAATTTTGATTGTGTAGCTTGTAAATAAATAGGTTCAACATAAAGAAATGAATTACTAATAGGAATTACAAGCAAATTACCTCTAATCACTCTAGACCCTAATTGGCCCCATAAGGTAAGCTGTTGTGATATATCAGTATCTTGATCTATTCTAGACTCTATTTGCGTTGGACCATAAATAAGCTGCTCCTTAGGCAATTTATAAACTGTAATCTTCCCATAATTTTCAGGATCACAATTTGCACTCATCCAGCCAATCATGTTATTTTTCTTTGCAGGCGAAAAAGGTAACATAAGTCTAAAAGTTAAAACATTATCTTCTGGTAATCTCATATTAATATAATACGGCTCAACGGGAGCAGCTTCTCCCTCATACGTCTCATTTGGTATTACCCAAAGATCTTCTTGATTGTAAAAAATCTGAGGATCTGTCATATGATAAGAAGAATACATTTTTGACTGAACAGAAAATAAATCGACTGGATAACGAAAATGAGCAGTAAATTCCTTAGATAATTCGGTATCTGCCTTAAATAAACCTGGGAATATTTTACTGTAAGCCTTAATAATAGGCTCATTATCTACTATATAAAAATCTGTCTTTCCAGTATAAGCATTAATTATCACCTTTACTGAATTTCTAATATAATTGTAACCACCATAAAAAGGATCAGAATATGGATATCTATCTGATATAGTATAAGCATCCAAGAACCAATATAGTTGTCCATCAACAACAACAGAATATGGGTCTTTATCATAAACAAGGAATGGCGCTATTTTTTTAACTCTTGTCATAATATTTCTATCAAAAAGAACTTTACTAGTTGGTTTTATATATTCAGAGATAAGAATCTTAAACTCATTGAATTTAATAGCAAAAACAAGTTTCTTCCAAATACTGTCTAAAGCAATACCTTTGTCTCCATTATAAACGCTATATTGATTACTCTCTCCAGCAGGATAGTCGAATTCTTTTGCTGAGGTATTTGTAATTATATATTTATTGGTAGATTCACCAAAATAAATTGAAAGATTATTGAGTTTAAGATCTATGTTAGATTTGTGCGGTATATCATATACATAAAACTCAGGAAGACCTTCTCTAGAAATCTTATTAACTGGCATCATAACTAACCCATAACCATGTGTGTAAGTAAGTTTCTGGTTAATCCAATTCTGTGCCCTTACAGGCAGTTTATCAGCATCAAGCTCTCTTGCAGAAAGCATTACCTGCTGATATTTTCCATTAATCCAGTAACAATCAATATCTACATCATTAAAATCATGATAAAGCCTGATTTCTTGTAATTGAGATAAAGTTTTAAGTAAAGGACGAGTATCCCACAGTCTAACATTATCAATAGTTTCAGTATTATTTTTAATATCCTTTTCTGTCAGAGTCTCTGCGATTCCTATTTCTCTTTCGAATATTTTGTCTAAGCCATAAGCTTTCCTAGTATAGTCGATATTATATTGTATAAAAGGTCTCTCTTTTTCTATCTCATTAGGTTTCACAATAAACTGGCTCATAAGTGCTGGATAGAAACCTCTCATAACCACATATACACCTATAAGAACAAAAAAAGCGACGATTGGAAGAACAACCGCCTGCTTAACCATGTTATATAAAAATAGAGCTGCAACTACCAATGCGATTACAAATAAGCATTTTAGCCCAATCAAATCAGCATAAACATCTGTATACCCAGCACCATAAACAATGCCTGATGGTGAAAAAAGCATCTCATACATACCCAATTGATAGCCCCAAGCAATTAGCCCAAATAAACAAGCAAAAAGAAAACTGGCATGAATCCTCACCCCTGGATGAAGCCTAATCTTAAATCCATTCAAGAAAAAAGTTTTATAATGAGCATAAATAACCCCTACAGCTATCATCGACGATATCACTATCCCAAAAAGCCAACTTTTTACTATTAAGAGAAAAGGATAAGAGAAGAAATAAAAACTTATGTCTTTATGAAAAATTGGATCAGAAGTCCCAAAAGGTTGCTGATTAAAATAAAGAAGAAGCTTATCCCATTGAATAAACCAAACAGAACTAACTGTAAGTCCAATTACAACTGAAATCAATACTGGCATCCAAGCGAATGTCTTAAAAGCACCTACAGCAGTGAAAACATTAAACTGAGAAAAGAGATCAAACTTTCTATTATCCTCTGAAACTATTTCGGGCTCATTAACAAGCTTCTTACGAATCATTAGAGCCAATTTGATATTAATGAAAATAATTAACGCTGCGATTAACCCTAATGCAATGAAAACAACCCATTTACTTAACAGCATCTTTAGAAAAGCATTCTGATATCCAAGATCCAAGTGCCATAAATATTCTGGGTAAATATTTATTAAGCCTCTTACTAAAGGAATCCCAAGGAAAAAAACAGCTAAAAACGCATAAACGTAAATTACATTCATATTATCTATAGTATAGAATAATCGCGAGAATAATCAAACTTGTTTTATAACAATTATCTTTGATTATAAAATCAC
>JBAXBT010000006.1:0-14392 GCA_037141875.1 Candidatus Riflemargulisbacteria bacterium | reverse complement strand
TGAAATAGGGATTCTTTATGACTCTGGAATGTTTGATGTTTTTCAACCTGAGATAGGTGCCCAATTCAGAGCTACCATTAAAGTGGGTAGGATTGGGGATTCGAGTGTAGAAGAAACATTCAAGAGATATGTTGATGGGAAGTCGTCTTGGCAACAGAGCAGAAGTTATGAGTAGCAGGAGTAAAATAAATGAAGAGTAAAGTAATAGGATTAACCCAGAATATGCCAAATATGAAAAACACAAAAGGAGTAACATCTCCCAAGCATTTAGCAGCATTATGTAAAGTCATGAATCGTGAGTTTAATGTTAGAGATGAGGGTGGGGCTATTATTCTTAATAATGCATTTTTACATGGAACGGTTAATAGTAAGGGAAAACAAAAGTTTAGTGATTGGATAAAAACCTCTCCATTGCTATATAATAGTTCATCTTCAGACCTTCGTACGGCATTAGCCAGAGCATTAGATCCAGAGAACAAAGTAATTACAGAAAGACAGGCTGAGCTTATTGATAAAGTATATTTTAGAGGGATGAAAATGGCGCAGATAGCAAGAGAAGAAGGACATAGTTCTATAACGATAAGTTCTCAGATTCGCGCAGGGTTATTAAGAATATTTAGAAATCTAGATAGACCAGATTTTATAATTCAAAATACAAGGTTTGATTTTAGAAGATTCTTTAACCCTGAAGTATTAATGTGATGTTTTGTTGTACTTCTGAGAAAGCTAGAATTATCAAAGGTGTTGTCGAAGTAAACCGTTGAACGTTATAATATAGATATGTTACCAGAAATCACTAAAAATCTATTATTACAATATTTGGGTTTATTCCTAATTCTTGTGCCTACTACTATTTTCGTAGTTCTATACCATCGTTCCTTACCTAAAGACCCAATTGAACCAGACGAAATAGAGCCAAGCGATGAAGAAGTAAAAGCAGAAGCGAAACCTAAGTTGCCAGAAAAAACTAAAAAAGTTGATATTAACCATGTATATAATGAACTTAAGAAGAAATATAATCCTACCAAGGCCGGAGATAAGAAGACTAGGTTAAAATATAAGCAAATCCTTTTAAAGGTTGAAAAAGCTTATAAGATTAAAGATATCAAGACGTTAATGTCCCTTTGATAGATTTTATTCAATAAATATTATTTTTGACTATTACAAGTAGAGAGCTCTTGTTACTCTGTTTCTCTTGAGGTAATTTAAGAGTATGAAGAAATTATTGATTTTATTTCTAATTTTATTTTCTGCCTGTTTTTCTTTTAAGTTGCCGGAAGGTAAGTATGAACTTAATGAGCAAGGAATAGATTATTACATATATGTGCCACCCAAAGTTAGCAATAAGATGATTCTTATACTTCATGATTCTAATGAGAAAAGCAAACAAGCAGTAGATTATTGGTATGAATATGCCAGAAAAGCTAATTATTTGATTTTGGCCCCAGATCCCTTGAAGAAGGAAGGATGGGGAAAAGATGATGAAGAAAGGATAAAGAGGTTAATCGGTATTATTTCTAGAGATTATGGTGATCAAAGGGTTTTGATAAATGGTGTGTCCTCAAGTAGTTTTTATGCCTTTTATCTTGTAATGAATAATCCAGGTAGATTTGATGCTTTATGTAACTTTATGGGTCTTGTTATGAGTTCTTTAAGTCCAGAGATCTTAGTTTTTCCTGAAGGACAGAAAACATCCCCTATACTTTTTGTGCATGGAATGATGAAGAACGAGATTCCTACTAAATATGCGAGATTGGATGTTCAGAAAATAAGAGAGAAAGGTTATGACATAACTTATTGGGAAGTAAACAATTTAAAAGGACAAGTTAATCGAGATATCCTTAAGTGGTTTGAGGAAATTATTTCTCAGTAGGATAGTTGTGCAGGTTCCATTCTATCATCCCACCTGTCATGCAATATACTTTCATGAAACTGAATAATTTCATTACTTCCATTGCTTTTTGGGAGCTGGAATGTCTTTGGCCACATAGGATGTAAGATTCGTTTTTATTTAAGTCTTTTAATAAAGAAGATGTTTTGAAATTTCTAATTGATATATTGATTGCATTTTTTATGTGTCCTCTTAAGAATTCTCTTTCACTTCTTATATCTATTACGATGTAATCATCGCCAGAGTCTGATTTATAAAGAAGATTATAGGTTGCAGATGGTGAAATAAAACCATATCTTGGTTTATTCGTTGATGAATTAGAGCTTTTAGTGAAGTTCATTTTGTATTCCAATACCAGTTTTACAGTAAGGATACCAAAAACAGTTATGATGATAGTATTTATAAAAAAGAAAAAATCCATAAGTTATCCCCTTGTTAAGAATATTACCAATTTGCAGAAGACTTATCAATAGAGAAAGACATCTTGGACGTCTAATAGGTTGCATCGATTATCTATAGGTCGTATAATTTTTTATAAGTTATTTAGATTATACGGAGGGGCTTAAATGTCAGAAAAAACAACAGAAAAATTCGAATTTAAAACAGAAGTAAAGCAATTATTGGATCTTGTTGTCCATTCACTTTATTCACATAAAGATATTTTTTTAAGAGAACTTATTTCCAATGCTTCTGATGCTATAGACAAAAGACGTTTCCAGTCATTAACGGACACTGGATTAGGGTTAGACTCTTATAAAATCAAGATAGATAGAAACGAAACGAAAATGATTCTAACAATTTCAGATAATGGGATTGGTATGAGCAAAGAAGAATTGGTAGACAATTTAGGAACTATTGCTAAGTCAGGCACAAAGAATTTTTTAGATAAAATAAAGGCAGAGAAAGACAGTAATAGTAATTTAGACCTTATAGGTCAGTTTGGCGTAGGTTTTTATTCTGCATTTATGGTTGCAGATAAGATTGAAGTTGTTTCTAGAAAAGCAGGGGAAGCTATTGCACACAAATGGTCATCTCAAGGAGAAGGCGGGTTTGAGTTAGAAGAAGCGCAGAGATCTGAGATTGGCACAGATGTCATGTTGTTTTTAAAGAAAGATGAAAAATCTTACTTAGAAGAGTATGAGATAAAGCAGATAGTAAAGAAGTATTCAGATTTTGTTGAACACGCAATTGTTATGGATACGAAAAGTAATGAGTATCCTAAAAAAGAAAATGGCGATATGGATTATGATGCAACACCAATAGAGAGCTTTATCGAAGAGGAGCTTAACTCTAAGAAAGCTATTTGGGTAAAATCTGCTTCTGAGGTTACCAAAGAAGAATACAGCGATTTTTATAAACATATTTCTCATGATTACAATGAACCTTTTAAGGTTATCCATTATAAAGCGGAAGGAACAATGGAGTTTAAAGCATTGTTATATATCCCAGCAAAGTCACCATTCAATATATATCAACCAGACAACAAGAAAGGTATCCAGTTGTATGTTAAAAGAGTATTTATCATGGATGATTATGCAAATATTGTTCCTGAGTATCTTCGATTTATTAAAGGTGTTGTAGACTCTGGGGATCTTCCATTGAATGTTTCAAGAGAGATTCTTCAGCAGGATAAGCATTTGGAGAAGATTAAAAAGGGAGTAGTAAATAAAATACTAAATTCCTTAAAGCAGATGAAAGAAAAAGAGGTTGATGAATATAATAAGTTTTATCAAGAGTTTGGATCTGTATTAAAGGAAGGCATTCATTATGATGATGAGAATAAAGATAATTTGATTGATTTGATGATGTTTAAGACTACTAAGTCTGCAGGTTTGTATAAGAGTTTAGGCCAGTATGTTGCAGATATGCCAGCTGATCAAAAAGATATCTATTATCTACTTGCTGGTAGTGAAGAGGAAGCAAAAAAGCTTCCAGTTTTAGAGGCTTTCAACAAGAAGGGTTTTGAAGTATTAGTGATGACGGATTCAGTTGATGACTGGGTTGTAAGTTCAGTTGTAGAGTATCAAGGTAAAAAGGTGTCAGCAGTTGATAAAGGTGATGTTGATATCGCGGATGAAGGTGAGAAGAAAGATCTTGATGCCAAAAAGGAAGAGTTTAAAGACCTTTTAGGGTTTATGGGTAAGCAACTTTCTGAAAATGTAAAAGAGGTACGTTTTTCAAGTAGGCTTACGAATAGTATTAGTTGTTTAGTAAATGATCAATTTGCAATAACTAAAAACATGGAACAGATGTTTAAGGCTATGGGGCAAACAATGCCTACTCAGAAAAAGATTCTGGAGATAAATCCGGAGCATAAGTTGATTGCGTTACTTAAGAAAGAGTTTGAGACAAATAGTAGCTCAGAGTTAATCAAAGATTATACAGAGCTTATCTATGCTCAAGCTTTAATAGCAGATGGTGATAAGTTACATGATCCAGTTTCTTTTACAAAGAAAGTAACTGATTTAATGTTAAAGGCTTTTAATTAATTATATTTTTTTCATTCCCGCAGTGCCGAAGGCCTAGCATAGCGTCAAGCGGGGAGTTTTTATATTAAAAGTAAACTTTTCAATTCTTTACGTTAAGGTCACTCTTAGCTATCGCTTTCGAGGAGTGCCGCTAAATTCGTAACTCATTAACGGAGCAATAGCATTGCCGAGATTAACATAGGGTTAGGCGTCTTCAATCTACGTTGGTTCTTTCTAAAACATGTTTAAAAATTTTATTTTTGGGAATAATAGATATATAAGATAATTTGTGGAGGATAAAATGAAAAATAAAGTAATTGCCTTATTATCTATAAAAGAGGAAGAAATGTCGTCTGATGACAGTGGGCCGCGAATATTATCTGAAGAGCAAATTGTAATGGAAGAAACTGACAGAGTAGTTGCAGGTGGTGGATATGGTGAATTTGGCCGTAGTTATTGGGAACGCGGGTTAACCCCAGAAGATTGGACAACTGTTGGTTGTGCCACCATGAATCGGTTAAATGAGCAGGGAGATCCTGAATATACTGCTCCTTTTGGATATGAAGTTGTAAACGGTAGTATTCAAGAACTTAGTCCTTCCGATTAAATTAGTTGCTAATTAGGGCTCACTGAATAACAAAATCAATATGAGATTGATAGGCAAGTAGCTTGAAGTATGCTTTGTTTAGTTTGCCTGGAATCCTCGTTAATAAAATTTCAAGATTTTGATTGGGATTTAGGTATTTCCTGATTTATTTGACATTTGTCATTTGAGTTTTGGATTTAAATTCTAAAGCGAGTTTAGTCGCACTAAAAAACAATTAAAGAAATACTGGATTCCCGCCTACGCGGGAATGACTAGATCAATTAAGAAAAACTATTTATATTTAGTTTTCATAATAGAAAGCTAATTCTGCTCTTCTATTTAAATAATTATTATTAGTGGCAGATTTGTGTCCACCAGAATTAGCTGTAATTCTAGATTTAGATATATTATATTTTTTTATTAGTTCGTTTTTTACTCCTTCAGCTCTTTTAAAGGAAAGAATATCAGGTCTATGTTCAAAACTATTAGCATAACCAGTAATGAGAACTTTTAATTTTGGATTATCTTTTAGAATAGTTGCTGCATTCATTACAAAACTAGTTCCAGGTTCGCCAATGAAAGAACTGTTGTAGAAGAAACGATCCATAACTATTTTTTTACTTTTAACAAATGTAAGTGTAGGTGATTTTATTGCTTCTTTTTTTATTTCTTGTTTCTTTGTTTCTTTCTTTTTTGTTTCTACTATAACAGGAGTAGGTTCAACGAAAGCAGGTTCTTTATCTTCTTCAATTACTAGCATTGAGTTATCTGGAATTTCTTTTTTTGTTTCTTCTATTTTTGGTATTTCTTTAACTGGTTCTGTTTGTGTAGCAACTACAGGTTCTGGGGTTGCAACATTTAGTGGAGATAACCCTAGACTAAAAATTGCTAAAACATCAGATTGTTTGTCGCCTAGATTATATCTGGCTTTGACCTCAAATTTATGTTCTACATTTGTCTTAGACAGAGTTAAAAGACCTGCTCCAAATTCAATTCCGTTATCTATTTTGCCATCATAACTGAGGAGACTTAATCCAGCAGAAAGGAATGGAGATACACCGCAACATGCTTTTGGTAATAGGTATTGTCCACTGAAGCTGCCGTATAAAACTGGAACACTTGTGGCACTTAAAACATATTCGCTAGGCATGAAACCAGTGGAGAGTTCTAATCTGAAAGTTTCATCAACTTTTTGATTGAAACCCACTCCTAACATGATGGTATTTTTTAAGTCAATTGCTGCATGAAAATTCATATATCCAATAAAGGGGTAGAATTTAGTTGGATAGTCAAAACTAAAAGCAGAAGGTATCAATAAAAACAGAGAGATAACACATAATATAAATTTTTTCATAATTAACTCCTTTTTGTAATAAAACACTAGCTTTTGAAGGGTTTTTATTCACATAGATGATATGTTAAATCAATAATAAAATCAAATTATCCTTTTTTATAAAGAAATAGTGGTTGTAGCTAAATAGATTATTCTATATAATTATTTTTCTAAGTTCAGAACTTAGGGATATTGTTATGTTTCCGCCGGGGTGGTGGAATTGGTAGACACGTGGGACTTAAAATCCCATGAAAATTCATTTTCGTGCCGGTTCAATTCCGGCCCTCGGCACCAGTCTTCGCTCTGTAAACAGAGCTTCGCCTGGGTAAACCACACCCACACAAATCAGGAGGTCATTATGAACGTATTTCAGAAAATGTATCAGGCAGTAGATAAGTTTTTAAAAAAGGAATCTTCCAAGGGTGGATGTTGTTGTTCAGGAGACAAAACAAATTCAGGTAATAACAAAGACACCAAGAAATGTTGCAAGGATTAGTAAATACACTTTTCTATGATTGGCTTGGGTTAGACCAAACAAGTCTTCTGGTTCAGATGTTTCACTTTTTTGTTTATGACTCTATTAAAGTAACATTGTTACTTTTTGTGATGATTTTTCTTATTGGTTACTTTAGAAGTTACATTTCACTTAGTAAGGTTAAGTCATGGGTAGAGTCTAGGAATAAGTTTCTTGCTCATCTTGGGGCATCAATGTTTGGAGCTCTAACTCCTTTTTGTTCTTGTTCTTCTATTCCATTATTTTTATCCTTTGTTAAGATGAGGATTCCTCTGGGCGTTAGTATGTCTTTTCTTATTACTTCACCTATACTTAATGAGTATCTTTTTGTTCTAATGCTTGGGTTTTTTGGTTGGAAAATTGCAGTAATGTATGCAGTTAGTGGTATTTTAATCGGATTAATAGCAGGATTATTATTAGATAGACTTAATGTAGATAAGTATATTGAGCAGGATTTGCTGAACTCAGAAGATGAACAAGTTGATTTAAAGTTTTTAAGTCAGAAAGAAAGAATCGTTTTTGGTGCGCATGAAGCTTTAGATATAATAAAAAAGATCTGGAAATGGATACTCTTTGGTATCGCGATTGGCGCGGTATTGCATGGGTATGTCCCGAGTGAGGCTATTCAGAGTATAGTCGCTACTGTTGGAATATTTGCGGTTCCTATTGCTGTTATTTTAGGGGTGCCAATGTATGGTAGTTGTGCAGCAATAGTTCCAATAGCTGTTGTTCTTTTTGAAAAGGGTATGCCATTAGGAACAGCACTTGCATTTATGATGGCTGTGTCTGCTCTAAGTCTTCCAGAAGCAATTATTTTAAGAAGAGCAATGAATCTTAAGTTGATAGCTCTTTTTTTCTCAATAGTAGCAATAGGTATAATCTTTACTGGGTATATGTTTAATTTTATAAGTCCACTGCTCATGCAGTAAGATTTCGTGATTTCTCAAAGCAACTTTATTAAATCTCTTAACAATGATCTTAAGTTATTAGGAGGTAGATTATATTATGTCGGAGGAGCAGTGCGGGATGAGTTTCTGAAGCTTGAAACTAATGATTTAGATTTAGTAGTAACTGGAGTGGAGAAGGAAGCATTTGAAGAAATATTAAGTTCATTCTTTACAGGATTTGGATAATATTTTACATCCTTATAAATAGGGTTGTTCTGTAAAGTAGTCTTTGTAGGACTTATTTTATGATCAGTTAATAAATAAATCTGTACATAAACGGCAATTTGATTTCCTGCAGCATCATAGCCAAAGGTTAATTGCTGCCCAAAAGAAGCGCATCCTAGTAGTAAAAAGATGCCTAGTAGTAGTTTGTTTTTCATGATAAAAAAAGTTAAAGATTATAGAGATGATTTTATATTTAAGAATCCCTTTTTTGATTGAAACTTCTGCTTTAAATTTCTCATTTGTAAAGTAATTTATTTAAAATCAATCCATCAGAAGTAATTATCAAAAACGTTAGCTCATTTTATTTGTAGAGTAGAAACGCCACAAAAAAGGTATAGACAACCATTTTTAATAAAAGGTTACTTGTTCTGTAGACGGTTTGCTGTTGTATATCATGAAAAGAAAATATTTAATCAAAAACGCTAAACGAAATCTAAAATAAGAATCTTGTTTAAATACATAAAATAATTCCTAAAACATTAACAAATAAGGATGTACAACAATACTATTTGTTAATTTATTCTCACTATATGCCATAAAAAAACCTCGCGCAGTGGCGAGGCATTCTAAAAGAAAGTGATAATAAGCATTAATATTTTTTTCAAATAAATCCCAATCGTTTGACTTCCCTCAACAATCCTTCTTTATCCGTAACTTCAAAAACAGAATTAATCTTGACAATACGCTTTTGAATAGCTCCTTGAGAAAGAGATATGACCTCATGCAAATCTTTAATTCGAATTCCTAACGCTAAATATTGAATAATCTGTCGATTATAATCTTCTACAATAAGTTCCTTTTTCCAAATCTCTCGGATACATTTTTCAACCGTCGGGCTTTTATAACTTTCACCACCAATAACTTCTTCAACAATTTTGAGAAGACCTATAGGGGTAAGATCATTTTTAATAACCAATCCATCTGGTCGTAGGCATTTCCAAATATCATAAACGGTAATTAATTCGGTATGAGCAGTTATAATAATAATTTTTGTTTGCGGCATTTTCGTACTAAGCACTAAAGACAATTCCTTCCCAGAGGCAATAGGGGGGGCAATACATTCTGGTACATCCAAATCTATGATAGCAATATCATAGCCATATTTGGCTTTTTCAATTAAATGATAAGCTTGCTCACAAGTAAAAGCAGAGTCAAATACAGGAATTGAAAATTTCGCAGTTCTTTTAGACAAGGCTAAAACGTAACCATCTACGGTCATGGGATGATCATCAACAAGTAATACATTCATAAATAAAAATTTAACATAATAGGTAGTTATACAACACCTTGAAATAATTTCTCTTAAGTAGATTGCACCCCAATTGCTCAAGTTACAAAATGAGATTTTCTTACATTATTATCGACGAAAACGACGAAACTGAAAAACAAATAATAGGACTTTTTGAAAATTTTCCTAAATATTTTTGTGCAGGTATAATAAAAGATAATCAAAATGCAATAGATCAAATTATAAAATTAAAACCGCAATTAGTTTTCTATACAATTCCAACCAAAACTAATGAAAATACTTTTACCTCAAAAAATATTGCAGAGCTTTTTCAATACTCTGATGCAATACCATATTTCATTGCAATAAGCAAATCTGAGAATAAAGCATTGGAAGCAATACAATCTGGCGCATCCGATTTTATTATTGAACCTATGAAACTTAATGTAATTGGAAAAAGCCTCTTCAAATTCGAAAAAAGAACACCTCCTAACGCAATCAACGCAATTTGTATTAAATCATACAGCGATTACCAATTTGTTGCATTACAAGACATTGTATACCTAAAAGCTGACAATAATACTACGGATATCAAATTACACCAAGGCAAAATCATCAACGCCTACAAAACATTAAAACACTTTGAGAATACCCTACCATTCTATTTCCTTAGAATTCACAAAAGTTATATTGTCAACATACACTATGTATCCCGTATCCATTTTAGTAAATCCAAATGCTACATGAACTACAATGAGATATTACCATTTTCAATCAACTATAGAGACAATATCGACGCAATTGTGAGAAAAATAAACATCTAACACTTCAGGTATGTTTACACCACACGATTTGAGGATTATTTATACGTTGCCTAAATATTACGTTATCTGCACTTTTTTCAATCCATATTCTCTATAATCTATAATTTATTCTGTATTCTCTACTATGGACTATCTACTATTGACTATCTACTATTGACCATCTACTATTGACCATCTACTGTCTACTATGCACTATGTACTAAGCATCCTAAATATGTTGAAGTACTTTTGGGTTTATCCGGTACCGCCATCTTCCAACTTCCTAAAACACCCAATTTCACCACGTTGTTATACACTAATCCTATCCTCATCCATGTACTCGCTATAAGCCCCTAAAAAGAATAGATTTAATAAAACTTTCACACGTAATTTGTCTTGATTTTATCGATGAAATCAAACGAAGCTTCATAAATAAATTACTGCGAATGGGGAACCATTTACCATGAAAAAATGGCATTCAATGTAATTCAGAAAGACTAATCCCAACCCTTTCTAAAAAAAAGACATCTCTGATGTCCCGATAATCTATTACTAATTTTTTAATCTTTTAATTATGAAAAAGCTAATCCTCGCAGTGGGCTGCATTGCGGCAATAACAACTTTTGCTTCCTGTACAGCAGAGAGCTCAAACGATTCAAATCATAAAGTAAACAAGACCAAGTATTCTAAAGTAGGAGATACTATTGGAAATGGAGGCAAAGGAACCCCTCATTAATTAAACACTATAAAACCAGATGATTAATAACATTATCTGGTTTTATTATTTATTTTTGAGGAGTAATTGTTAATTCTCATTAAAATTGAAATTAAAAATCATACTAGTAAACATAATTATACTAATTCTTTTATTGATGTCGTGCAAAAAGGAATCTGACATTACAAATAAAAGTAAAGTGTTATTGATTTTACAAAAAATAAATAATTTAAACGGTAATGAAAAAACGCTAGACAGTTTATATCAAAAATTACTTGAAAATAGAAATGATTCTATAAATAGAAATTTATTGTTTCAAATTGGAAATGTGTATTACTATAATAAAGGTTTAGATAAATACCAAAAGATTATTAAACAGATAAATAGATTAGCATTAATAGCTAATGATTCTATTCAAATAGCAAAATCACTTCAATATTTAGGTGACTATTATGATGAAAAAAATCAATTAGATAGTGCATTTAGTTGTTATAATAAATCTGAAAAATTATACTTTTTAATTAATGACACAATTAACCATAGCAAACTTAAATTAAAAAAAGCAGGAATTTTATATGATAATGGGAATTATAATGAAAGTGAAATTGAATTAGTAAAAGCATTAAAATTACTCAACAAAAAAAACGCCTATCGTTTAACCTTTACTTGCTATAATATAATAGGTCTTGATTTAATTGAATTAAAAAATTATTCTAAATCATTGTATTATCTTGATTTAGCACTTAATCAATTAAATAAACTAGACCGATCAATTGATAATGACATTACTTTTTGTCGCTCCACATGCCAAAATAATATCGGGAATGCCTATCTTAAGATGGAAAACTATAGAAAAGCACAAGAGTTTTATGAAAAGGCAATATCAATAAAAGGGTTAAACAAATCCAATCCCGTTTTATATGCTATGATTTTAAGTAATTTGGCCTACTCAAAAATTAAAAAAGGAGATCCAATTACGGCAAAAAAAATGCTTTTTGAATCATACAAAATTAGGGATAGTATAAAATCAGACGCTGGTATAATATCAAGTAAATTCTATATCGGGGAATATTATCTTTCACAAAAAGACACAATCAAAGCAATTGAAAGTATTACCTATTGTTACAATCTATCCAAAAAAGTAAAAAGCAGTTCAGATGTTTTAAATTCACTTAAATTACTAACAGAAATAGATGTTAAAAATAAAGTTTTCTATGCTAAGGAGTATTTCAGAGTAAACGACAGTCTTCAACTGGCAGAAAGAGCTACTCGAAATAAGTTTGCACGCATTGAATTCGAAACAGACAAAGTCGTTAATGAAAATTCTATTTTGATAAAAAAGGAAACCTATATCATCATTGGTTCTATGACCATCCTTTTTATAATAGGAACCTTTTTCATTTTGTATAGGCTAAAAACTAAAAATAAGGAGCTTAAATATATTCAAGACCAACAAGTCAAAAATGAAGAAATCTATCAGTTATTATTAAAACAACAATCCATCTCGGAGAACTCTCGAAAAGAAGAACGAAGTCGAATTGCTATGGAATTGCATGACGGAGTGGTCAATAGTGTGTTCACGTCAAGATTCAATTTAATGCAATTACAGTCTGATCAAAATGATAAAAAAGCAGAACTAATAAAAGAACTTGAAAAAACAGAATCAGAAATCCGAAGAGTGTCTCACGAATTAAAAACAAATCTAAATTTCAATGATGATAGTATAATCAATATGATATCCAATTTGGTAGAATCTCAAAAGAATGAATGGAATACTCAGTTCGTGCTAACCATTGATAAATTCATTGATTGGAGTAAAATCTCAGTAGAGGCAAAAATGAATAGTTATAGAATCATTCAAGAGGTATTGCAAAATGTAAACAAATATTCAAAGGCCAAACGATGCATGGTAGTATTACTAAAAACAGGCAGTAAAACAACTATAAAAATCTCAGATAACGGAGTTGGCTTCAATACCCAAAAATACAAAAAAGGAATAGGATTAAACAACATAAAAGAGAGAGTCAAAGCAATTCAAGGAACTTTATATATAAAATCCAATCCAACCAAAGGGACAACTATTGAAATAGTTTTTTAGAAAATGATTTTCAAATAGGTTTTAAATAGCTTTTAAATTTTCAGATAGGGAACATCAAATCAAAATCTACAGACAAAATTCTCCTTTGTCCATTATTACGCATTTCTGAAATGCGACAAACGTTCCATATACGCTATTTTCAGCCTATTATAAACATGATATCTCCAATCTATGGCTACATTAGGCGCAATCATCTGTAATTATTTCGAAGCTTTTGAGAATATTTAAAATCTAAAACGTAGTATATCATAATTAAATTTAACACAATAGGGTGTACAAATTCCTATTGTGTTAAATAACACAAGTAAGTGTTTATTTAATAAATATTTAGCAATAATTTTAGAATCTATATAATCCCAAAATTTGGTAAATCCTTAAAGCTAACATGAAAAAATACCTCTTAAACATAAATGAAGAAAACATCGGACCATTCGACAAAGAAGAACTAATAGCCCAAAAAATCAATAAAGAAACCCTCGTCTGGACTCAAGAAATGGACGATTGGAAAAAAGCAGGAGAAATAGACGAATTAAAAGCAGTCTTACTTTCCATACCATCACCAATTAAAGAAAACAACAAACAAAAAAAGCCAGCAAAAACAAACTATCTAAAATACCTATTCATCGCAGCCGGAATACTAATTGTAATTGCGATTATCAGTAATAAAGTAACATCAGGCACCTCAACGGCTACTACAAAAGAAGACGATACCCAAAACCGACAAATTAGAAACCACATCAACGAACTAATACCCGTAAAAACCAACCAATACACCGTTGACGGTTGGGGAGGAATAACCAATTTAAACATCATCGTACAAAACAACACCGATTATACGATAGATAAAATAACAGTAGCAATTGATTACATCAAAAAAAATGGAGATACCTACAAAACCGAAAAGCTAACCTTTGAAAACATACCACCCCATCAAGACAAATCATTAGCAGCACCCGACAGCAACAGAGGCTTATCCGTAAACATCAAAAAACAAACCATAAAATCAACACAACTCAACCTCTGTTATGATGCAAGCAACATACCCCAAGTAGGAAATCCAGACCCATACAAATGCAATCCATGACAAAACACAAAAAATAAAATTTGGTTCTTAAAGGCATCAATTCAATCACCGAGACAAAAGATGCCTTTAATAAAACAAATAAACTAGAAAAACATAAACCTATAACCACAAACCTTATAACCTCAAAGTAATATATCATGAACAAAATAATCATCCTTACACTATTGATATCCTATCAGCCTTTGAATCCTCACATACTACCGTAGGCGGCAAATGCACTGGCTCTAAATCCTGTACCGACTGCAAAAATTGCAAATACTGCAAATACTGCAAATACTGCAAACACTGCAAACACTGCGCAAAAAGCGGCGGCACTTGCGGAGTGTGCAAATAAGAATATTAATTTTTCTATTTATAAAAAAATGTTGACATCAGTCAATTTAGAAATAGAATATTTATAGTGTAACATAAAAAATAGAATATGTCTAAAAATCAAATCAAAATTTCCTTAACAGAATTCATGAATTTTGTCAATAAATCCGGAAGCGCAAAATCAACAG
>JBAXBT010000005.1:0-15515 GCA_037141875.1 Candidatus Riflemargulisbacteria bacterium | reverse complement strand
GAGTATAGATATTTTATAACTAGTAACTTGTTTACGTTGGCAAAGGATACGACGTTTGCAAAGTTTAGTAAAGATTATGAGAGTACAAGTGGTCATCTTCAACCATTTTATTGGCAAATTTACCTTTATGATGAAGTTGGAAATATTGCGAAAAACACATACCAACAGTTTAAAATAGATGTAACACCACCTCCGTCCAATCTTCTTCCTTCAGATTTTACAGTAACTCTTCGGCCAGGAGGGTCAGGTTCTCCTTCGATTGCTCCCTCTAGTTGGTTTAATCAGTCTACTGTTTATATAAATGTTGATGTTCCGATTGACAAGGATACTGGTTCTGGAGTTGATAATCGGAAACTATACAGCGTTACAAGGGAGAGTAATCCTTCTATGTCAGAAATTATTTCTCCCTATGCATGGGGTTATATTGCTAACCCGCTCATTGCAAGCGATCAAGGAGTTCACTATAACCTGTTTGTTAAACTCGTAGATAATGTAGGCAACGAAAGTAATGATTGGCAGAAGGTGACTGAACTTAAATATGATCCTCTTAGCCCAGGCAATCCAGAATACATATATGGTAATCATGACTATCCATACACAAGAGCAGACAATCAATCTATTACTTTTTCTTTTGGAGAAGCACAAGATACTGGTGGTTCGCAGATATCTAAATATAGTTTTTATGTTTATGACGTCTATAATAATCAAAAGACAGTTGTTCTTTCTATTCCAACGGCACAACCAAACACTCCGTATGAAGTAACTGGTATAGGTTTAGATAAAAATGAGCATAAATATGAGCCAGGCGTCGATATTTATGACAATGCAGGTAATAGAACTTTTGTTGCTGGAACAGCCGTGCTTGTTGATCGTACTTCTCCTGATATGGTTATTAATCCAAGAGTTACTGCTAGAACTGAAAGTAATGTGAATTTGTCATGGCAGGAGCCTTTAGATAATCCATTAGGATTAGTAGGCTCTGGCGTTGGTAGCTATGAGCTTAGTTTTTATCATGTATCTGCTGATGGTATCACAGCTGAGAGTTTATTTTTAAGTACAAATGTTACTGATACTCAAATCCAATTATCTATTCCTTTAGAGATAGATTTTATAGGAAAGATTGTTGCTGTCGATAGAGCTGGCAACAAGTCTGCTCCACAGGTGATAAGACAACTTTCCGTTGACTTTTTTAATCCTAAGAATCCACCGATTGCTACTACCAAGAACGAGTCGTTGTATTCTGTTTTTTCTAACGATGCTATTCAAGGATTACCTAAACCAAGAGCCTTTGCCGGAGGCCAAGAAGATTTCTTTCATTTAATTTGGATGCCAGGAGATGACGAGGGTTTTGGAGTTTATGGATATAATTACAGTTGGGTAAAGGATAGTGTTCCTCTGCAATCAGGATTTACAACAAAGAGGACATTAAATCTTCCAGCTAGGACTAACGGAAGGTATGTTTTGTGGTTAAGGAGTGAAGACTTTGCAAGAAACAAAGCAGATGTTTCTGACAATGCATATGAATTCACAGTCGCATTTGAAGGTGGAGTGTCACCAAATAGACCTCAAGCTCCAACAATAACAGCACCACTATACACAAGCGGTAATTTCTTTACGTTTACGATGAGTAATATTGACAATAAAGGTGTCAGTTATGGAAGTAATCCACAGTATCAATATGGTGTTTATAAGGCACACCATGTTAAAGAGATAACAATGAATACGATATTTTCTCTTCAACCTATAACTATTCCTTTTTCTATTTTGTCTCCAAATAGTCAGTATTATGTAAAATATCGGGTTATTAGTAATAACACGTACTCTGGTTGGAGCTACGGTTCTGATTATATTTTTTATGATACGCAGAGTCCTCTTACTATGAATGCTCCTTTGATTGCAGATGCCTCCCAATATGTTAGTAGTGCTGTTCAGGTAGTTAATTTTCTTCCGATAAGGGATGCCTTTGATGATAATAGTTTCTATGCTGGTAGCGGTATAAGCCGATACGATATTGCAATATATAAAGGTGGAGTTACCCAGAATATGACACCTGTAACAATTGATGAGCTTTTTCAAAAGAGACAAGTTCATTTGGATTCTACAGCTAGTATTTCTTTGGAGAATTCTTCACAAGGAGCGACATACTCTGTTAGGGTTAGAGCTGTCGATAATGCTGGCAATATCGGTGGCTGGAGTGAAGAAAGTAATGTTGTCATCTGGGATAGTGTAGAGACAAATTGGGACAATACTGTTGTCCGTTGTCAAGTTGGGGAAACTGCTTCCAGAACTTCTTATGAAGTCGTAAGCGCAAACAATGGCTACGTGAAAGGTTTTAATTTTAATTTTGAATGGTATAGCCCTACAGGAGGTAGCGCTATAGCGGAGTATGAGTATTATTACGGATATACTGATATGAATGGTCTATCAGGACTTCCTTCAAGTCCGATAACATCTTTAAATTATTATGAAACAGGAACACTCAACGCTAACGTAAAAAATGTTGTTTTGTTAGGCGGTTATCCTGTTAATCTTGGACTTAATCTTAATCCTCTTAACACCAGATTCAAGAAGAATTCTGGTAGTGTTTCTGGAGACGTAAAATATTTTTGTATTAGGGCAAAAGACATTGCAGGTAATAAGAATGCTAATTGGACCAGAAAGTATACTACAAGCATAGATCGCTATCCTCCAGAGAGGCCAATATTTACTAGTCCTTTAAAGAATATTGTAACTAGTCAGAATAATTTTCAATTTACATGGACATCACCAGGTGATGTTGGTGGTGGCTTGGTTGATAAGGTTTCTTTAAAGGTGTATAAGGTTGAGGTTACGGGAACTTGGAATGATTATAGATGGACTAGGTTAGAAGTTTTCAGTTCTTCTAATATGAGGAGTAATTTCTATTTACTGCCAGTGACTGCCTCAGGAACATACTATGCTGAAATAAATGTTTCTGATAATTTTGGTAATGGTATTCGAATGTTTTCACCGGAAGACACAGGAGTGTACAACGTTGATTGGTCATCACCTCAAGAATTCGGAAGTCAGCCGCGTATAGATTTGTCTAATTTTTCTAGTTTTGTAAATATTGATAAAACAGAACCTGAACCAGAAATGGCTCCTTATAAATATCTCCAATTATTCAAAAATGTTGATGCAGACAAAACAGTTAGAATGAAAGAAGTTTTAAACTTTATAGATATTAATGCAGGAGGATTGAAGCTGAATCCTGCTTTGCCGAGCGAGGTTGTTAGGAGATGGATGCTCTTTACCTCGCTAGGTGAGAGTGGTTTTGGTGGTTTTATTACAAAAAATTGGGATAATATTTCAGGGGTTATAGATTATTATAAATATGGCTCCTTCCCATTAGTATCAGTTGATGCTGAGATTGTATTCAACGGTAGATTGTCTACGTTAAACGGTAAGGGGTTGTATACTGACGAGAATCTAATGTCCTTACTGATAACCAAGGGGCACATAAAGACGAATCGTTTTCTGTATCCGCAGATAGCTTATATTTTTGAGAAAAATTATTATGATGAGGGGTTGTTCAACTCTGGGAGAATAGTGTCATTAAATAATGAGGATCAAAATAACGGTATTTTAGGGTTTAATGAAATTGATTCGATAATATGGAACATGTATGATTTGCATTATCACCCATTTTATTCAGAGAATGGCACATTTTCTCAAAACCAAACGACAGAGATAATAAGAATAGCTATGGACAAAGGCTATCTAGTTGAGGGAGCTGAGGTATCGGCTCCAGAATGGCATTATAGGGTTGGAACTAATCTAAGGGCTGTTGGTACAGAAAATGCTATTGAGAACATCTTATTTGATGGCGAAAACCCCACTATACCACACGGTGTTATTTGTACAACAGATCTTTACCAATTATCGGGAGCATCTGAGAAGGTTATTGAAATTTTGGTGAACAATGGGTCGATTCAAGACTTAAGTGAAACCTATCCAGGGTGGTATTTGATTTTGGGGGCAAATGATATACCAGATGGCCTTGATCGTAAGATAAAAAATGAAATAATAAACAATGTATATCCATTGTTTAAGTCAATAACTAATGATTGTAGAGCGATGGTTGAAGCTGTTATCAATACAGCTAATGCAAATTACGACGAACTTAGAGTTAACTTAGCAGACTTTTTGCGACAATATGATGTGCTTAACCCAGAGAGTTATACTCTTGCTTCTTCGGATTTTGTGAATATGGACGGTTTTTTCGATTGGCATTTTAATTGGTTACATGAAGACTACATGAATGGTTCTGGCATATCACAGGTGCTGGTGCAGAAGTATATTAATGGTGTAGCGAATGGATTACCTGTTTCTATTTCTGTTACGACGCCAGAATTTTCATATGTTGCGAATAATGGTTCCAATAAGTTTGATGTGAACACAGAGATAAAGCTCAACATTCAGGATCATGCAGGAAATTGGTCAGGTTGGAGTAGTCTTTCTGGTAATTCAGGAGAATTATTAACCCCTGAACAAGGCTACAATTTTTCCCAGACAACTTTTCGTCCTACTTATCCAGGGCAAGGAGAATCGCCAGATAAGTGGCTTAGCGTGCAGCCTGTTAATTTCTCGTGGAGTCAGGGGCAAGTGCATGAATATAAAATTACTGATGCCAATGGTGTTCATTCAATAACATCAAGAAGTATTATTTTAAGCGTTAATGCTACTGAGGGGACCAAAAACTATACGGTAGTTGGAAGCAATTTTGCTGGCACCGACGCGAGTGCTTTAAGGGCTCTTTTATATTATTATGATAAAACTAAACCAATTGCTGGGAGTACTAGTATAGGAGTTAGTCCATATTATAAGGTAGATGCCGGGTTTACTGTACCGACTTATACTGATGCTACTTCTGGAATTGGTAGTTATCTTTTTTCTTTAATAAATATAAAAGATAAAACAGTAGTGCCTGCCCCCCCTATGTCTAACGCAAGTTATACCTTAGCAGTAGGTGGCAAAACTGGTCAAAAATTCTATTTACAAGAAACGGCCATAGATAGGGCAAGATTAGAAGGGGTATCAGTTACTTCTGCTGTTTTTGGTGTAGACGATAAGTCTCCAGGTGATATTTCCGGACTATGGGCAAACTCAAATATTATTAATAATGGAGCTTATTGGGGTTCGGCTGTCAGCGGGAGCTCTTTTGCTTGGATGCCAGCTGAAGAATCCCAGTTCGGAGTAAAAGAGTATATTGTTACAATCAAGTATGGCAACGGCGATCTTGGGACAACGCTACCCTCAGTAACAACCAATAAAACTATGTTGGAGCTTAATAAATATTCAGCTATCAAAGATGCAACAATGCTTTCTTTTAGTGTTCAGGCTAAGGATTATGGGGACAATGTTTCTAGAATAGCAAATCTTGAATCTCCTTTGAGAATAGATAAAACTAAACCAACTCTTACTGATCCATCGTTTGCTGCAGTAAAGGAAGAAAATGGTATTCCAAATAGTATATGGCAAGCGGTAACAAATTCGGCTAGGTTTACTTTCCCACCATTGTCAACATATTTTACTGATGCAGACTCTGGTCTAAACAAGATAGAGATTTATTGGGGGCCTGAGCATGGCAGGACTTACGGCGCTAAAATAGCTAATTCGGCTGAGAAGTATACGCCCGATGGTGTTATGCCTAATTTGGGACAAGTTGAGTATCGTTTATTGATTAGGGCATGTGATTACGCAGGTAATTGGACAGATATGAAAACAGCTTACAGCACAAAATATGCTACATATGTCCATCCTGTAGACACTATGTGGGTTATACCTTTCCAAGTATGTACAGGTCAAATAAGCGGATATACTTTTACTAATAATGTTAAATATGAATATTATAATGGCCCAACAGTTGATATTGTGTGGCCAGACTATCAAGAGCAAGCAGGTATACAGAAGTTTTATATAGAGGTTTATGTTACCAATAATAAAATGGTTGCTAATTCACAAGCTGGGGATCTAAAAAGAGTCATAACCGTAGATATTACAAGTCCAAATTTATTTCTGATTAAGTCTAGCTTAACAATAACGACAGGGTATAGGTGTACCATTACTATGGATGCTCAAACGTTAGGGTTTACAACTGAAAATGAAATAAGCAGTAAAAATTATTATTTTTATGTCAGGATTGAGAACAATCTTGGCATAATGTCTGATACATTTGTGAGGTCGTTTATGTTTTGGATGGATCGGAGCACACCGAATAGGGTAATAAGTCCTACGATGGACAACTCTGGCGTGTCAGTATCAATAGTAAATACTGCAAAGTCACTAACTTGGAATTGGCAGTCACCTTTTGATCCGGGAGGATCCAGTGTAGATTATTTTCAGACTTTTCTTGGCTCATATCCTTGGGACTATTCTTTAGTGTCTTATGACCAAATGGTAACGTATAACCTTCATGTTACTGTTAATAATGTAAATAGTATAAATTATAGTTTTCAAGCTAGTTTAACTGATAATTTATACACTTTTTATATTAAAGCTTGTGATAAGGCGGGTAATAGTGGAGATTATAGTGAAGGTCAGGCTGTACTTGTAGATACCTTAGCGCCATCATTGAATATTTTGATAAACACAGAGTATAGCTCTAATGGTGCTAGTAGAATAATAAGTGGTGCTGTATATTCTCTTATAATTAGCAACAATGCTGGGTTTCAATTGTTTATGAATGATTGGGCAAAAGCTCAGACAGGTAATGTGGGTTCAGGTGTTCAGGGTATCAAATTGGATCTTTTTGATTTTAAAAATAGCCAGTTTAGTACTGCTACGATAAAGGCAGAGGTTAATACCTTTAATTTGAATGGTGTGACTTTTAATTTTGGCAACTGGATAACTCAGCAGATAACTGAAACTAGTTTAACTAAGAATAATTATCATTTTACTCAGAGTGCTGGGTTGGCAAGATTTGCTTTAATTAGTAGTGATTTAGTTATTTCTACTAATTGGCTGAATACTGATAATTATATAGAGTCGTCAGTAACTATAAATCTAGTTACTTTTAATGTTAGGTTGAGTGATGGTCTTTATTTCGTAAGACTATCAGTAAGGGATTGGGCTGGAAATGTAGCTACTAAAGACTTATATTTTTATACAGATATGGGGAGACCAACTTTAGATAAAAAGTTTAGTGGATTAATATATATAGACAAGTATTATCGTTTTGGAGTGAAAACAGTTGATGGTCTACCTGGCTCGCTTTCTATTCCTAACGTTGCGGGAGGAATATCTCAACCGGAAGGCAGCCAAACGTCTCTTATTAATAAATATTTTTCAGAGAGTAATTCTTTTATTAATTTATTTCCAACAAGTAATTCCGATGATCCTCTTGGATGTTTTTATGATCTTCCTCTTTCTAAGAGGGATGGTTGGAATTATTTGACAAGTAAAAATTATTTTTTCCCTTATGTTGAAACTGACCAGTCTAAGTGGGGGTTTGATTTTATCGTTGTTTCTGCGTCAGCTAGATTCTATCTAAGGGCTTATGACTCTTCTTCTGAAGAGCTTGGATTTTATCAGAATAATCAAAATAGGTTTGCTAATTCTTGGCATAACGGGACACTTACAATAACGGCTAACGAAAAATTAAGCAGCGTTAAGAACAAGGCTAATTTGAGGTTACAAGGAGCAATATTTGGTATGAAAATGGATAATGGGGTTTTAAGAACTACTCATAACATTGACTTTGATTACGGTTGGGGTTGGGATTGGGCTAGGGATCTTGTTCAGGTAAGTATTAATAATGTAGTAGATAATAGGTCTTTAACTTTAGGTGTTATGGACTATGGTAGCAATATAGATGAGATATATTTTAGCAAAGCTTTTCTTTCCAAGCCTATAACCTTGGTAACTTCACAGATAGAGTTTTTGTACATGGATGATTCTTCAGGGGCTACTGCAAATCAAACATATTTTAATCGATATGGTGGAGTAAACAACGAATGGAGAGATTATCAAGTACAGCCTTGGAAATTTAATGGGGTGATTGGGGCTAATACAAATAATATAATAGTGTCCATGCAGATAGTAGTTTCTGGTGAGCCTTATCAGTTAAGGGCATGGGACCAGAGTCCTATTTTCTTCTCGAATGGGACTTCAATTAATCCTTATTCTGGACTTAATGCAACTGACTTGGCAGTGCCAACTCACAATGGGTTTACGTTAACGAGTACAGTAATTACTTATAATTATCTTGGATATTATGGATATTCTGTTACTGAGAATGATGGAGTAAAGGCTTCTCCTGACAGGAATGTGCTTAGCAATAATTTCACACAGCAGTATATTTCTGTAAATATTCCTAATATGTATGGAGACAGTGCTATAAGTATTATTGTTACCTATCAGATCGATAGTACTTTCCCTACAGTTACGATGGATACATATTATTTGTATGACAGATTGTCAAATATTGAAGTTGAAAGGTATTTAGGAGCTCTTACTTTTACAACTAATAGGATAATTATTCCTGAGTATTGTATTACATTTAATGTTCCTTCTGCAGAATTTAAAAGTAAGCTTGCACCAGCTTTTGCAGGATATAAGGAAATAATTTTTGTTAATACTATGAATGCTATGGCTACTATTAATTGGATAACAGCTAATAATGCAGGTAATGGGAAAGTATGGATAACGGATAATGTTGGGGGAATTGGTTTGCCGCAGAATCCATTTAGATACAGGATAGTTACTGGGAATACAGCAATTAGAGGTGCATCACATCAAAGATGGAATAATTCATGGGAAGGCATTACTTCTAATCTCGAAGTTGGTATCAACTGGATTGACCTTGTCTGGGAAGATAAAGCTAGAAACTATTCAGGAACAAGCAACTGTGTTGTTGTTTATGACAATACTCCTCCAGTAATATATCCAGCTACGCCTTCTGTTAATTGGTTTCCTAAATCAGTTGGTGCCCGTAAGTTGTTGTTCGAAAAACCATATTCCAGTGTATTTGTTATTCAGCCTTTGTTGCCAAGCAATAATTTATTTACTGGAAACGTTCCGACTTTTAATATAGACGGTAACAAAGGAATAAGAATGTATTTTACTGTATATGACGATGCCTTTAATGAGAAGGTACTTAGTACAAACAGTATCAACGTTTATGAGTTTTCTTTTGTCAGGTTATGGGTGTCTCGAGATGGTCAAGAGGTAGCAACTTTAGACTTTACGTTTGATAAATTCGGAAGCTTAGTCGATGGCAAGTATGGTATCTTTAAGGTTAACCCAGTAACTTCTTTCGATATTAAGGAAAACAGACCAACAGCAACGGCATATACTGCTAATGGAAGTAGCCGTACACCTTATAATTATTGTTTCTTCGTGACTAGAGATGTAATTATATCTGATAACGCAGTGTTTGGTGCTTCTGTTGTTGCACATACTCAAAGTAGTTCTTATCAATTCCGAATGGCGGTTGTGGATTATGCTGGGAACATAACGACAACAGACTTTTCTGATCCGTTGAAGATAAATAATATACAACCTCAAAAACTAAACATAACGGTAGACGTTATTCCTGATTCAACTTTTAATATTGCCAATGCGCGGGTAGTTACGCAATCAATTCATGGTGCAGTTCTTGACGATACAGCTCTACTTGCTCCAGTTAATTGTATTTCAGGTAACGTTCAAAAAAGAATATATAATGATGGGATTATTAATTTTACTTTCCGAGTTACGGTGGATAGCAGTTGGACTTCAGGCGAGCAACCAGGAGCACAATTTTGTTGCGTTTGGACAACAAGTGATTCGTATTTAACCAGTTTTGTTCCTACGCAGTTTTATGCTTATTATGGGTATGGTGATATCAATTGGAGCATAACCCAAAGTGTTCAGGTAGGTACTGCTAGCTTTTCCTTTGATGTTTTTAATCTTAAGCCAGGCCAAAACAGGGTGACACTGGATAGTTTTGTTGATGGAAAAGGAATGTATGTATCAGTAAACAATGTTGACAACGCACGTATTGTAACAAATGAGGAAGTAGTGAATTTCTTTGTTAGTATAGCAGATAGCGCTGGCAATCCTTATAATCCGATAAATCCAGTGAAATCTCAAAAGTGGTCTATCATTACAATAGACCTCACGCCACCTGTGCTACAAAGTGGACTTATGTTCGACGTTCATGCAGGAAATTTATTAAATAAAGATAAGGGGCTTTATATTTATGAGGGACAGGTTAGCGGTAACCTATCTACGGTTAATGCTTTTGCTATTGCATCTTTGAATACGTTTACTTCAGTTAATAATTTTGTTTACATTCGAAGCTCACAAATAAGCTACAATATAGCTATCCTTTCTGATAGCTTGTCTGGCGTACCCACAAATAACTCCTATTTAAGGTCAAAGGTTTATTATAGTGATGGTGGTGCGACCAATAATCGTTCCTTTTCTTTCACTTCACGAGCCTCATCGAAGCAATACAGTAAAAGCAATGAACCAGTATCGGCAAACCTTAGTTTAGGTGACGGAATGTATTTTATTGACAATTATTATGCAAACAACGCCGGATTGTTAACCAGAAATAGTATGTTTGTTATAAAGGATAGTGTTCCTCCTATAATTAATCGATTTAATATTAGGAGTTCCGTGTCTCAAGATTATGCTCCTGCTACTTTGAATTTTTATGGTAGCCAGAATCTGGTGCTGTCTTGGGATGCCGTAGATGATTTAGCAGTCAAAACTAGTGGCTGGCTAACTGGTTCTAATCCAAAGGGTATTTGGTTCTATGAACTTAGGTTTGATCATATGGATGCAAATAATGCCACCTCCGGATATTTATTTTGTTCCAGAAACAGCTTTATTGTAAATGTAAATGATATTGATGGAACACCTTTTGTGCCTACAATCTGCACAGCTATCACAATTAATTGGGATGATGTAAGTGCTAACATTTTCGCTGGTAAAGTAAAGCTTAGCTTATATGCTTGGGATTATGCATTAAATTATTCTGTATCAGAAATGATAGTTTATATTGATACAGGAAATGCTCTTCATAATAGTATAGGAAGAATAGAGCCTGTTACTGATGATGTTGATAATCAGGGCGATGGTGTTTCTCCCTCAGCAGCTGGTGGTCCTGGGTATTATGACCAGACAGAAGTGTGGGTCAGGCTTTATTTAACAAGGGATGCTTTTGATATTACACAGCTAAATACTTTGAGAACGTCTAAACATTTACCAATTGAAGCGTTTGTTGCTACTGGTAGTATTCCAAGTAGAGTGTCCTTTAATTTTACTACTGCATCCATCAGTAGACTTCCAGCAATATTGGATGGTAGCAATTGGTATTATAATATGGATGCTAAGACAGGGAATTTAGGGGCTGTGGTTGTTTATGTAACCGTTGATTTGAGAGAGGTTATTAGTTTAAACGGTTATCAGGGTCCGGTGACTCTTTCCTTTAAACTTATAGATGGCGCAGGGTATTTATCAATTACCGCGGAAACTAAAATAAGAGTAACCGTTGATTTAAGCGCACCAACAGGAAGTGCTACCTTTTTAAACGGTACTAGTATTTTTTATAATGGAGAAAACACATATGCCTATGAGTTGTATGGAATAAGCAAAAACACATGTTTTGTTACTACTACAAACGTTAAACAGGAGCTTAATTATAACGATTCGCATTCAGGATTAAACCTTGATCCATACAGATATTTATTTTTGCAAAAGAATTTTGGTTCAGAAAGTATTGAAAAATCAGCAAGCTCCTCTGTATGGGAGGATTATTCTGCTGTTAGTCTCGATTCCCATTTGCAAGAAAAATTTATTTCTAGGAACAGTTGGTATCAGATAGTTTCTTATATAAGAAATAAAGCAGGTATTGTTGAAGTAACTACTCGGAATTTTATATATGATACGCAGTCTCCGACTATTAATAATCTGATTGTTACGGTAAACGACCAAGGCAAAGAATATAATAGGAGTTCAGGTAATTTTATAAGCAAAGAGCCAATAGTAATCAATTGGAGTGTTTCAGACAATGCCTACGACTTGTTAAGCGAGGAGATATTTAATAAGACAGATAAGGGTCCAAACTATAGAGGTATTTATAATTATCAACTATTTTATAACAAAGGATCAAATGTGAACCCTATTAATGCTGGGATTAGCTTAAATACCAAGCTTATTTATGAGCCTTATTTACAGGCATCACTCAACTTAACATCTGAGGATGTTTTTAATTGTGGGGAAGGAATAATTAGTATAACAATTGTCGCACAGGACTTTTGTAACAACTCGTCTTCAATGAATTCTGTTTTTTACTTTTTAGATTGGTCTAATACGCTTAATCAACAGATATCTTTATTCGAGAAGGCAACTGACAATGTTTCTAACGTTTCACAGTATAAAGGGTTTGAACTTACACCATTCCAGGCAGCATTAACTGTTGGATACTATGATCAGACTTCTGTTAATATTATAATTCATTTGAGTGCTGATGCTCAGGATATTACTCAGCTTAGTTATTTGGTGGGTTTTTCGCATATACCACTTGAGGTTTATTTGTCTACAACAAATGATGTTTGGAATAAAGTAGCATCAAATAACATTATTGCTACGTATAACTTGGCTAAGACGATTACAGCAGTCAATAACCTAGCTAACGTCACTATTTCGGCGGTCATAGACCTTAGTGAGTATATAGGAAATGATCTTTATCAGGGGGGGGTATCTCTTTCCTTTAAATTGATTGACGGTGCGGGTAACCTTTCAGCAACTTCAAATCAGGTTAGGGTTACAGTTGATATTTCATCTCCAACAATATCTTTTGGTTTTATACCAACAGATTATATGTTGATTTCAACCGAGGGCATTTTCGAGACGTATGGGGTAACAATCAATACTGAGTTTAGTCCTACCACTCAGGTATTGTTTACTGTTTCCGCCTATGATGAACACAGCGGATTAAAAGTAACATGGAACAATTTTTCAATAGAAAAGTATTCATTAGGTGGCAGCTTAATATCTACCTGGAATACATCTTGGCAGTCAAGACCAACAGTGAGCATGGCAGAATTCACCAAGCAAGGTAGTGCTAGTATGAACTATTACTATATGGTTCGTAGTTATGTCGCAAATATGGCAGGTGGAGTAAGAATGTCTGGAACCAAGATGGTCATTTTAGATAACACAGCACCTACCTTGTCATCATTTAGAACAACTACACAAGATGACGGACAGAATACTTATAAGCCTTCTTCAATTAATTTTATTCAACCAGCAACACTTAATTTTGAGTGGGTTGTATCAGATAATATCTATAGTTCGTCACCAAATATCTTTAGTGCTAATTCTAATTTTGGGATATTTAAATATGAATTAAAGTATATTACTTCAAACACTTATATTGATATAGCAACAACAAGTTTGACAGTATTGGTGCCAACACGAACTAATACATATTCAATTTCTAAATATTATTTGGAAAACACAATAGGTGAGCAAGGCGTTACCTTTTGTTTAGTTGCTTATGACTTTGCAGGAAATGTCGCTACATTTAATCTTGGTCCATTTATTTTTGATAAGACAAATAGCTTAAATGTACAAATAGACAGATACGAGGCAGTAACTGACAACCATGATGATTTAGGGATGATTGGCACATTAGTGAAAACACCGCTTTCGGCAAGTGATATGTCTGGATATTATGATCAGACAACAGTTGATTTTATTATTCATTTTACTTCAACAGCAAATGATAACACTCAGTTTAGTTATTTGCCTTATATGCATATTCCTGTTGAGATTTTTATCGCAACAGCTAATGGTACTGATTACGTTATGGTAAGTTCTGCCCATGTTAAAGCTACTTATGATTTCACTAGCGCTCTTTTTCAAGAGCTTAATTTAGCTACGATGAGTATTTTTGTTACAGTAGATCTAAGAGATTATATTTCTACAAATAATTATCAAGGGTTAGTTAAAATTAAGAGTAAATTAATTGATGGAGCGGGTAACTTGTCTTTGACTAGTGATTTATCCCTTAGTGTAACAGTAGACCTAACGCCTCCTACCGCATCTGTTTTTGGTGGAGTAAGCTTTAATTCAGGGTTTGGGTATCAGGGGCAAGATTCTATTAGAGATTTAACTCATTATGGATTAAGTATGAATACGATATTTGTTAGCGCTAATAATAATAATGTTCCTATCATGATGAAGGCTATTTTTTCCGACACACATAGTGGACTACCAAACACCTTTAATCAATTTGTGTTATTATCATCAAATTTAAGCGTATTAGGCACAGTGGATAGCACAGAATCTGGAGTGGCTATCTTAAGTATTAATGTGGTTCCTTTGGTCCCTAATAATTTATATAATTTGTTTGCTTATGCTTGGAATAATGTTGGAGCTATAACTAAAGGGAGTACTTTTAACATAATTTTTGATATCTTTCCACCTACAGTTATTTCTTTTAATTTGGAGATACCATTAGGAGATAGAACTGCTTATCCGAAAAGTGATGATTTGTTTGCGCAAGCAGCAACAGTAACTGTTAAATATGACGTTACAGATAACATTGTCAGTAGCAGTGTCTTTAGTAATAGCAGGCAGTTGATACATAAGGGAATTCATCATTTTGATATGAGTTATAAAAAACTAGATGGTCCTAAGACTCCAGTACTTGCTGATCAGATGGTAAGTAACGATAGCCAAATTGGTTTTTCAAGCATAATTCTTTCTAAAGATTTTGTTCTTCAATATTTTTCAGAAAAGAAAATCTCTATAAATATAGACTTTTTTGACTTTGCTTATAATAAGGGCTCAGCTTCAATAGGACCACTAATCTTTGATGCAGTCTGCACACTTAATTCTCAGCTAGGAAGGATTTATGCTAGTGATAATAGTGATGAAGATTTGTTGGGTGGTTCTCCGATTTCAATTGCTGGTGGTTTGGGTTATTTTGATTCTCCAACAACAACATTTGTTTTAGAGTTTTCTGAAAACGCAAATGACCTAACACAGCTTAGTTATCTTACTATGAATCATATACCAATAGAGATTATGTTTACGACAAGTGACGTAGAGAGACTTAGCACTGCGACAGTTTTTGTAACATATAATGCGCAAGACATGAGAAATAATCTAAATGATCCAACCGAAAAAAACTTAGGAGGATTGACAATAAATGTTACCTTTGACATGGCTGCTTGGATTGGAGTTAACACTTATCAAGGACCTGTTACAATTTCTTTTCGTTTTATAGACGGAGCTGGTAACTTAGATAGCAGTAGTGTAACAGCAAATACTTATAGGATAACAGTAGACCTTACCCCGCCTACTGGTTCAGCTGATTTTGTCAAAGAAGATTATGCTTTTATAGCCACTAGAACCTATCAAGAGTATGGCGTGCCAACCGGCACGGCATTTGCCAATCAAAATAATATATTAAGAGTAGTGGCTATGTATTCAGACAGTCATTCTGGCATGCCAGAGGAGCGATATAATTATGAATTTAGAAAATATACGTTGAG
>JBAXBT010000004.1:0-17421 GCA_037141875.1 Candidatus Riflemargulisbacteria bacterium | reverse complement strand
GGTCATACGTTGGTAGTTAATGGTGAAGTGTTCAAACTTCATTTAATCCCTTCAGGTGTTTTATATAAGAATGTAATTTGCATTATTGGTAATGGAGTAGTTATCGATCCAGAGATTCTTCTTAAAGAAATGGAAGGTCTTATAGCAAGAGGAGTATCCGTAGATAATTTAAGGATTAGTAGTCATGCTCATGTTATTTTGCCTTTTCATAAGATGCTTGATCATTTGCAAGAAGAAAATAGAAGTCAGGATAATAAAATCGGAACAACTTCCAGAGGAATTGGTCCTGCGTATACTGATAAAATATCTAGAACAGGAATCCGTATAATAGATATATTAGATGAAAATAAATTTACCTATAGAATTAAAGAAAAAAATTGGGGAGAATTATTAGGTGTTACCGAACAACAAATTAATTCTGTAGTTCAAGATTATTTAGAATTTGGTAAACAATTAAAACCTTTTGTGGTTGATTCTGTTTCATTGATTCACGACTTAAGAAAACAAGGAAAAGAGATTTTTCTTGAAGGCGCACAAGGAACTATGCTAGACGTTGATTTCGGAACTTATCCTTTTGTCACGAGTTCAAATCCTACTGCTGGTGGTGCTTGTACAGGTAGTGGTCTAGGCCCTAAGATGATTGATGAGGTAATTGGTGTAGTTAAGGCGTATACAACGAGAGTTGGAGAAGGACCATTTCCAACAGAACTTAAAGAAGAAGTTGGAGAGTTTTTAAGAGAAAAAGGACAAGAATTTGGAACCACAACAGGCAGAGCAAGAAGATGTGGTTGGTTAGATACTGTAGTGCTTAAATATTCAGCAAATGTTAATAGCTTAACCTCTATTTCTTTAACTAAAATAGACGTACTTTCTGGTTTGAAAGAACTAAAGATTTGTAAGGCATATACAATTGATGGTAAAACAATTGTTGATTTCCCAAGTGATAGAGAAATTTTAGAAAAAGCTAAGCCAGTTTACGTAACATTCCCTGGTTGGGAAGAGGATATAACTAATTGTAAACAATATAAAGAATTACCATTAAATGCTCGTAAATATATTGAAGCAATAGAAAAAGAATTAGAAGTTCCAATAACTATTGTGTCAGTCGGGAGTGGAAGGGAAAGGACAATAATAAGGTGAGCGAAAAGATAGTTTTGGCTTACAGCGGAGGATTAGATACTTCTGTTATTATCCCTTGGTTAAAGGAAACTTATAATTATGATGTAATTGCTTTTGCTGCTGATGTAGGTCAGGGTGGAGAAGAATTAAACGGACTTAGAGAAAAAGCTCTTAAAAGTGGTGCATCTAAGTGCTATATAGAAGACCTAAGAGAAGAGTTTGCTGATGAGTATATACTGCCAACCCTACAAGCAAGAGCGGTGTATGAAGGTAAATATTTATTGGGAACTTCTTTTTCTAGACCTTTAATTGCCAAAAAACAAGTTGAAATAGCTATAAAAGAAAATGCAACTGCGGTTGGACATGGCGCTACAGGCAAAGGTAATGACCAAGTTAGATTTGAACTTACATTCATGGCATTAGGTCCTGAACTGAAAATAGTTGCCCCTTGGAAAGATCCTAATTGGACCATTAAGAGTCGTGAAGATGCTGTAGAGTATGCAAATGAAAGAAATATTCCTATACCAGTTTCTAAAGAAAAGATTTATTCAAGAGATAGAAATTTATGGCATATAAGCCACGAAGGTGCAGAACTTGAAAGTCCAGCTAATGAGCCTGATCAAAATAGATTATTTATGATATCTAGTCCTTTAGAAAAAGCGGTTGATACACCTGAATATGTAGAGCTTGAATATATTAAAGGAGTTCCTGTTAAACTGAATGGCCAGTCAATGAAATTCTATGAAATTATTGAAAAGCTTAATGTTATAGGTGGCAAACATGCTATAGGTCAGATAGATTTAACTGAGAACAGATTGGTCGGAATGAAGTCACGTGGTGTATATGAGACTCCTGGTGGCTCTGTTTTATATTTTGCTCAGCATGCGTTGGAAACTTTAGTATTAGACAAAGATACTTTTCATTTTAAGGAACACGTTGCTTTAAAATATGCAGAGCTTGTGTATAATGGGTTTTGGTTTGCAACTCTAAGGGAATCTTTAGATGCTTTTATTAAAAAAACACAAGAGAATATGACTGGTAAAGTAAAAGTAAAATTATATAAGGGTAATATTGTATTATCCTCTGTTGAGTCACCATACAGTTTGTATAGTGAAGAAATTGCTACTTTTGGAGCAAGCGAGCTTTATGATCATAAAGATGCTACAGGTTTCATTAAGTTGCTGGGATTACCTTTTAAGCTTAGAAAAAGATGAGCGATAAAATTTGGGGCGGAAGATTTTCTGAAGACACCAATAAAAATGTAGAAAAATTTACATCTTCTTTGCAAGATGACATTCATTTATTTACAGCAGATATTCTCGCTACTACAGCACATTTACATCAATTACGAGAAAGAAATATTGTAACGCATGAAGAATCTAATCAGCTTGAAAATATCTTAGAACAATTACTAATTGAGAAAGATAATGGTGTGTTTATTCCAGATGAGAAGCTTGAAGACATTCATATGAATATTGAAAAGTATTTAATAGATAAATTGGGTGATATAGGTAAGAAAATTCATACTGGCAGAAGTAGAAATGATCAGGTAGTTACCGCTTTTAAGCTCACAATTTTAGAAAAAGTTGATATTGTTTTAGTTCTTATTAAGGAATTATTAATTACATTTATAAATAGGGCAGATGAGAATAAGGATATTATTATGCCAGGTTATACTCATTTACAGAAAGCACAGCCAATTAGAGCGAGCTTATACTTTTTAGCTTATTTTGAAATGTTTTATAGAGATTTCGAGAAATTAAAGTTTTTTAGGAGGTATTTAATGGAAGTCCCTTTAGGGGCAGGGGCTTTAGCTGGTACTCCTTATGGATTAGATAGATTTAAGATAGCAGAAGAACTTAATATGAGACAGCCTACGGCCAATTCATTAGACAGTGTTGCTGATAGGGATTATGTGTTGGATATACTGTATTGTTTTAATTCTATAATGCTACATTTTTCAAGAATGAGTGAAGATATGATAATTTGGACTTCTGAAGAGTTTGGTTTTGTAAAACTAAGCGATGCTTATACCACTGGTTCTTCAATAATGCCTCAGAAAAAGAATCCTGATGTATATGAATTAACTCGAGGTAAAACTGGCAGAGTAGTCGGAGCTTTAGTTGGGATGATAACTACATTAAAGGCTCTTCCAATGGGATATAATAGAGATTTACAAGAAGATAAGCATTTGTTCTTTGATGCAGCAGATACAGTTGAACAAGTTTTAAGAGTAAATATTGGTTGTTTAAATACTTTAGAATTAAATAAAGAATGTTTAGAAATAGCGAGTAATAAAGGTTATTTGTTAGCAACAGATATAGCTGATTATTTAGTTTTAAAAGGACTTCCTTTTAGAGAAGCACATTCTGTTGTTGGTAAAATTGTTAGGTTTTGTGAAGACAATAAAAAGGACTTAATTTCTTTGTCTTATGATGATTTTAAACAATTTTCTGAATTGTTTTGTGATGATATTACTAATCAGTTGAATGTTGTACACAGTGTTGATTCTAGAGATAGTTATGGTGGTACATCTAGAAAGAGTATTGAAACTCAGATTGAGAATGCAAGGCTCAGGATGGTAGAAAGTAGGGTTAGTAATTAGATGGAACGCACATTAGTACTTATTAAGCCAGATGCAGTAAAACGTAGAGTAGTTGCAAATATTCTAGATATGTTTGAAAGCCATACGGAATTAGAAATAAAACAATTAAAATTAATGACATTAACATATGAAAAGGCATATGAACATTACGGAGAACACGAGGGGAAACCTTTTTTTGAAGATTTGATGCAGTTTATTACTTCAGGTCCTTTATATGCAATAGAGATAATTGGGGACAATGCGATTTCTGATGTAAGAAAATTGTGTGGTTCAACAAATCCTCTTGAAGCAGCGCCAGGAACGATTAGAGCTAGATATGCAACAGCTACAAACAGAAATGTTGTTCATTCCTCAGATTCACCTGAAAATGCTAAAAGAGAATTAAATGTTTTCTTTGGATAAATAAACCCAACTTTGAATATTATAATTTAAAAATTACTTTATGGTTTTACCTGTAAATAGAATAACAGGTTTAATTGAAATAGAGCATTTTTCGTCTATAAGAGAGACTTCATCATCTTCAATCGTGCAAGTAAGACTCATATTTCGATTAGCTAATTTTGCTAATGCTTGAGTTTCTTCACTTGAAAGTAAAATAACCTTCAAATTTGTTCTTCCAGTAAAAGATGTTTGATTATTCTTCCACCAAAGCTCTGAACTTCGTCCGTATAGCATCAGGACCACTTGATTGGAGCGTCCGCAGGCTTTTCTAATGATTCGTTCATCAGGCTGGCCAATCTCTATCCAAAGCTCAATTGCCCCTGTAAGGTCGGTTTGCCAAAGTGCTGGTTCGTCGTCTGCGCTGATATCCTTGCCGAAGGTAAGGGCATCAGCCGCAAACATTGCAAAGCTTAATAGTCGAATCATTAGTCTTTCATCTGTTTCTGAGGGGTGTTTTGCTATAGTAAGTTTATGTAGCTGATAGTAATGGCAGTCCATGTTTGATATCTGTAAATCTGCTTTATATATTGTTGAGTTTAATGCCATGATGAATATCATAGCACAAAGTTAAAAATTGCTATTTAGTGAAAATATATGAAATTAATCAAATTGTTTGAGAATTAATTCAAGAGATCTTTTTTTAGGACTTGAACCTGGTTTTTCCGGATATCCAATCGGAATTATTGCCATGAATTCACCTTTAGGTTCTTCTAATAGTTCTAGGATTTGGTCTTTGATTAAATACATTACTCCTAGCCAAACGGTTCCTAATCCTAGTGATGTAGCAGATAGTAGTAGATTTTGTACCGCAGCTGAAGAGCTTTGGATTTCCATTGTACGGAAGAAGAGATCAGATTCCTTTTCAGTAATTTGGAATAAATGACGACCGTGTTCAATAAGTTCACCAGTGTTTGCGACAGCAATTATCACTGGCGCACTAGAAATACTTCGTGCTGCCATTCTAAGCAAGACTGCAGAGGTTCTCGGAAAATCTGTAGCTCTGCTTGATATTAAGTTGGCTAAATCTTTTTTCTTTTGTCCTTTTATTACTATGAATTTCCAAGATTGCTGATTGTGTGCAGAAGGTGCTTTGTTGGCTGCATTCAGTAGTAGCATAATATCTTTATCTGATACTTCTTTGTTAGAAAAGAATCTTGTGCTGTGTCTTTCATCTATTGTGCTTAAAGTTTCATTCTGACGAAATTGTTCTGATGTTAAGTTTTTCACGATGGGTATTATATCATAATTACTGTGGCTGCCCCACAAGTTCACCTGCGCCTTCGGCTTGGGACAACCGCTTAATGCTCCATCGACTTCGCTCAGGATCATTAATCGGAGTTGTACTGAACCTCTTTGTCGGTTCTTAATTACTACGTAATTGATTCTTGCTGATGCAAGAATAGAGTCCTTATGTGGCAATGTGCTGAAGTTGTTTTAAGAATGGCCTGCCACTAGGAGCTCTTTTGCGTTTTGCAAAAGGCGCAGTGTGGCTGCCCCACAAGGACTCGAACCTCGACAAGCAGAACCAGAATCTGCGGTGCTACCATTACACTATGGGGCATTAATTTAGTATTAAGTAATTATATGTAAAGCTAAGAGTTTTGGCAACATAACCATTATAGTTCTTAATTTTTATTTTATAAAAGTGAGGAAAATTCGTTTAGGAAAAAAAACGAGGAAATTAATTAAAATTTCCTCGTCAAATTTTTATTGTGCTGCTGGAACATTTTCTGTTGCTGGAACTACTTCAGTTGCAACTGGCTCAGCTGTTGCTGGCTCTGCTACTGCTTGTTCTACAGCTTTTTTACATCCAACTAAAGCGATGGACATAACTAGCAATGAAACTAATAATAACTTTTTCACGTTTTTACTCCTTTCATTAAAAATTCTGTTAACTATTTTGTTTGTTAACTATTTATTAATGAAAGTATACGTCTAACCAAAATGGCTGTCAATATATAACGCGAGGTAATTATTAATTTATTTTTTAGTTATTTTATTTATATATAAAAAGCAGTTGTAGCACAGCTAAAATAATTAAGATATAATTATGTTCATGGCTCAAATCATTAATCTTACTATTGCTAGGAACATGTTCGATATGTGGCAAAAGTTGGGAAAACTCAATCCTTATGAATTTGAGTTTCGGAATATATTGTCACAACTAGTCTTACTTCCTGAATTTGCCAGTATGGTCAAGAATAATTTTATACCAGAATTGACTAGTGAAAATGTTGATTTGATATGTCATATAATTGAAAAATATTATAATGACTATGTTGATTTATTAGATGAAAAGAATCATATGCTTTATATAAAGAGAAGGATTGAGAATTGTCGTGCTGTTATTAAAGGTAAGCCAATTATCCCTTATGCTTTCGCCTTTCCAGAGATTAAGCTTAATGAATCAGACCCAAGAGCATCATTTTTACTCCAAGTTGTTGATTTTGCTGGTTTTATTCAACCAGAACATCAAACTATTCAAGAATTATTGCAAACACCTTTCTTTCAATATGAACAAATGATCCAATATATTTCATATTTTCCTCATGAGAAAGTTCCTTTGTTATTAGAAAAGCTTTCTTATGTCGACAAGAAGAATTATGCAAAGATGACTATTATGCCTATAGGTAATTATAAGAATAACCATTCATTAGAAGCATTGGAGAATTTAGAAAAGTACTACAGAGACCATGACCAAGAAATATTGCCATACATATATCAAGCAATGCAAAAACTTGTTTTTCACCAACCAGCTATTGTTTAGAGCTGTGGGCTTTTATTTTAAATGAAACAGTTAATAGACGGAATAGATTTTTTCAATGTTTAGTTTATGATAAATCATGGCACAACTAGAGCATAGGGGTTATGAGGGGCTAATGAAACTTACCAAAAAAATAATATTAATTATATATGTAATTACTATACTTTCTATATCGTTCGCAAAAGATTATCAGAAAATTCTTAATAATAGTTGGGAGCACTATAAGAAACAAAAGATAGCCATAAATGGAAGACCAGTTGCTGATATTGACTATAGAGATCTGAGTAGAGGTAGTTACGGAAAAGAGCTTAGTTTCTCAGAGACTGTTTCTTATGTTCTTTATAGAGCTGTATTAATGAATGATAAAGAAACTTTCGATAAAGTTTGGCTGTGGTCATATCACAATATGATGAGGAAAAATATCCCTAGAGTATTTAATTGGGAAGAAAGCAGATGGGAGACTATTCCTATTAGCAAGAAGGATAACCTTTTTGCATGGAGATTTACTCCTAATATAAAGAATACAAACATTGGGGGTATTATTTATGTGCCTGATAGTTCTCAAACTATCCAAGGTTGGAGGGATGGATTAGAAGTAGCTCCTGATGGCGATGAACTTATAGTAGGTTCACTTATTATGGCTCACAATCGTTGGGGTAGTGGAGAGGATGTTTATAATTATCAAAGTATTGCAAAAGACATTGTTCAAGACATTTGGAATAAATGTGTTTATAAATCAGGGACAGACATGTTAGAGGATTTTGAGAATTCAGGAGCTGCAGATCGTTGGTTTAGCTATAATCGTGGTGGAATGTTTATGAAGAAGATTGATAAAGATAAGGGTAATTCCTTTTTAAGTATTGATACTTTTAATACGGATTATTATGGTATTGGTAAATATTTGGGTAAACTAGATATGTCTCAAGTAAAAGGTATCTCTTTTCAAACAAAATGGAATAGAGGTCTAAAATTAGTACTCGAAGATGTAACGGGAAAGAAGGTTATATATAGTAGGCATTATGCTTATAAAGATGAGTTATCTTTAGTCGAGATATATTTTGATAATAGAGAAAATATTAACTTTGATTGGTCACAAGTAAAGTCTTTGATGTTTCAACCAATCGACGATTATTTCGCAATGGATGACGTTAAACTTATACAAGAGGAAAATCTAACAGCGCAGAAGTATCATTTTTTATCTAATGCTAAGGGAGACCCTTGGATAAATATTTCTTACTATATGCCTTTTCTTTATGAGGCATTCGCAATAATTAATCCGCTTAATAATTGGAAGCAATTAGCAAAAGATAGTTTATTACATATTAAACAAAGTAAAAATTTAACACTTTCAAATCAGAAAGGTGATGTATTTATAGGGAATGGAGCTTTGGTTCCTGACTGGTGTATGCTTGATAATAAAGGTAATTTAGTTGATTTGCCTTGGGCAACTGATGGAGAAATAGATGACTATTTGAGTGGATGGGATGCCTTCAGGACTTGGTACTTTCTAGCTTTGACGAAAGAAGTTGTTGGAGAATCTGGTGCAGGAGAGCTTTTAAAAGGCAAAACCTACGAGTTTTTTAAGAAGAAGTATAAAGAAGAGAAGTTGTTATTAACTGGTTATTCAATAGACGGGAAAGTCTCTCAAGTCAGGGGATTACAATATGAATACCCATCTTCTTATGGAGTGTATCTTGCTCTTTTTTCAGCTGTTGAAGATAAAAATATGGAGTATGCTATGCTCGATAAACTTAATGACATGTATCATTCTTCAGGGTATTGGGGTGATAATCCTAAGGATTATTATAAACAGAATTGGGCATGGTTTGGATTAGAGTTTTATGTGAATAAAGGTAAAAATGTTGCGAAGTATCTTGGTATAGGTGATGATAGTAAATAGTTAAAAGTAATTAAAATAAAAGCAACTAAACCTTCTCCAAAATATATATTGGAGAGGGTGCTGACAAGATAACATATTAGAAGTTGTTGCTTGTTTCAGCAGGAGATGGAGGGGTAAAAATGTTTAATTTGCCAGAACTAAATAAGAAAAACTTAGAAAATGAAGAGATTTTTGACGTGGATGCCTTACCAGACATGGATGAAAAATCAGAGGATGAGTTTATAGATATATTACAAGAAAGAAAAAAATTGTCAGATGTACAGTCTAAGCATGAGTTAACATTGCCAAAAGATGTTTCAGAATTTAAAGAAGCTTATTACAAAACAGCGGGCAATAAAATTACTTTGCATTTTAAGTTGGAAAAAGTAGATTTGCAAAATATGTCGAAAGTTACTTTTGGCCTTTTTTCTACAGATGTTAACAGTGGAACTTATGAATTTGATATAGTGGATACTGAGGATGAGAAGATAAAAGAACTGTATTATTATAAGGAATTCTCTGGAGAGATAATGGATGGAGAGGTAAAAATATATAGACGATATTTTTTTACTGCAATTGTTAGAAGCCTTGTTCAACAGGATATATTATTTGAGTATGAAAAGAATAAGTTTACTATTAATCCAGTATTTTTTGTTAAGTTACAGGTACATAGTGCTTCTGTTGCCGCTGAATTAAGTAGAAGGGGTTTTCCAATAATGGATATGGGAGAGTATGAGAAGATGAAGACTTTTGAAGAGGAAATCAAAAAACCTAATCAAGAGAAAAAAGAAGAAGCAGACAGTAAAGGCCGAGCAAAGGAGCTTTTTTAAAGAACAAAAAATATCGATGCATGACTTTTCTTCAACAGGGCGATATTTATAGTGTGAATCAAATAATGATTTAATTATAAAAAAAGGGGGAATTAAAATGGCAGGAGCAATAGGAGGAGATTATGGTGAGAGCGCTACAGAGTGGAATGCAATTAAAGCAGATGGATTAACAAAGGGTGAATTAGGAACATTTTTAGGCGGTAAAACAGTAACAAAATTGGATTATACAGGGTCAGTTGCAACTGGTGATAGTTGGACATTTACAGTGGATAATGTTGATTTCACACTTTCTTCAGATGGAACATTATCTTTTAAAAATCAGTTTGGTTCACCACAAGATGTAATAGCAGGTTCTGCTGAAGTTAAGGTAACTGATGGACTTACAGCTGAAGAAGCAGCTGCTTTTTCTCGAGTATTTTCTTCTTCAACTAATCCAACTTCTGGTAATGGAAGAACAACTGGGTTTCAGTTTCAACCTAAAACTATGTTTCAAAAGATGCTTTATGGAATATCTAAACAAATGAATGATATGTTTATGGATATTTTATCAATGTCAACTGTTCTGTCAAATGGTACAGGGTTACGTGGTATTTTACTACTTGCAGATAAGGGTATTACTATTGATGGAGTATCTATTGCCAATATGATCAAAGGTCCTAATGGAGAACCAATTGATGACTTGATGGCTCTTGGTGCTATGTTTGAGGGAAACCCAAGCATTAGTAGTATTACAGGTCCAGGAGGAGCAAGTCTAGGTGATGGAGGAGAAGTTACTGCAGTTGATATTAATATGCCAGATGGTAGGGTTTCATTCAATTTTGCTGATTCAAATGGTTTGAGTCTGGTGGTGTCCCCACCTCCTGAAGGACAACCATGGTCAATAAATAATGTTGACGTGAAATTAGCTAACTATGAATCAATTTTAGAATCACCAGGTACATTGTTTCTTATTCAACAGTTGCTACAGCAAATGAAGGACGCAATGCAAGCTATCGGAGCAGTTGGGAAAGTTGGTGGAGATGTCAAGACTACTGCTATTCAGAGCTTTGTGCGAGACATGAATGGATAGTTCGGTTCAATAGTTTATTAGTTCAATGGTTAATTGGTTGTCCCCCTCCGCAAGGAGGGGGATTTCGTTTATAAGGAAAGTGGGAACTATTTTTTATTTTGTTTGTCTTAAGAATAGATGTTTAGGTGTTAAGTGTTTTGGGTAGGATATATTTAGGATTTAGAGATTTGTTTGGATTTTGTGTTTGGGATTTTGGATTTATAAAATAGGGGGAAATTGATGGGTGATTTTTATCCTGGAATAAACGAGCCAATGAAGCCATTGAAGCTCCCAATGTCTGACCATCAGTATTACGATGAGAATGTACCAGCTTTTCGTCGAGATAACCCAACAGATGCTGGTAAATTATGGCTTGATACCAAAATAAATTTTCTTAATGAAGTAATGAAGTTTTTACCAAGAACCACTACTAATACATTAACAAAACAAGAATACTCTAAGGATCAAGTCAAAGACTATGGTAAAAGATTAGAAGTAGCAGAGTCTGTCTATAATACAGATATTTTTTCAGATAAAGATGTTGGTCTTTGGAAGGGAAATCAATCAACTGTTTTAGATCAACTTTTCACGGACCAGAGTGGTAGCGAACCAGCATTATCTCGTTTCGCTGGCTTGCTTGGGGTACCTTTTGATGGACATATTGCTTTAGGTACTTATATTGTGGATGACGAGGATAATACCTCAAGACCAGTTACATTTATGGAAAAAACAGAAAATGGTAAGGGGACTGGGGTGTATTATATGCAATACACAAACAAAAATGGTGTAAAGCTAGATTATGATATTACTGATGCAGATACAAATTATTTAGTTCCTATTATTAAGGATTTAAAAGGTGATTCTTATGCAAAGAATTTCCGTGAAGGAGTAAATTTTCACGCAACTGTACTTGATTTTCAAAACACAAATGCTTCTTACGATAATGAAACTAAACAGTTTGTCGTTGATGCAAATGGAGATGGATATGCTGATGGAGGAGTTGATACGGATAATGACAAGAAAATAGACAAGTATGATTCGTTATCTACAAAAGCATTAGATACAAGTATGTATCAGTCTGAATATTTGAAAGAATTAGGAGTTTATACCCCAGTTCTGGATTATAGTAATGTTTTTTCTGATCTTATGTCTGGTTCATTGTTTGGGACTGATACTATAGATAGACAATATTCTGATTCTGATCGTAAGACCTATAATGCTTTGCAAAATATTTTAGATGGCAAAGAAACATCAGGTGAATTTAAGTCATTTTTAACAAAGATAAAGTTTGAAGTAAAAAGTTCTGATGATAAAACTATGGATTATATTCCTAATATTTATGAGCTTGCTAGAAAAGGAATAGATTTTTCTGATACAACAACATGGAACGAGAAAGATATCTTTTATCTTTCTATGTTGATGATTGAGTCTAGAAGAAGATATACCTATGCGATGTCCACAATATTTGGTGTTCAAGGTGCTAATCCTGATGTAAAAGATGTTTTGACTAAATATGCTAACCCAGATATTTGGCAATGTAGCCCTCTTGAAGATTATTTATATATGGATGTATGTACGTCTGCAGGAAGAACTGAGAGGATGTACAACTATTTTATTCCAAAGGATGTAGGACAGAATATTACAGATCCAACATTACAAAAGATTGAAAAAATTAATTGGCTTAATAAAAGGTCAGTAGAATATTTCACAAATGATGCAATGTACACAATGTATCAGGATGCTACAAATATGGCCCTAAAAGACAATAAGAGCGATTTGTTGGGTTTAAAAATACCTGTAACTTCAGATATGGATGTATGTGTAACTGATTTTAATAATATGCTAGAGAAAACTAATAGTATTCTTCAATCAGGAGGAAAGTTGAATGAGACACAATTATCCCAGATGCTTTCTCTTTTTAAAGAAGCAAAGGATTCTTTATTAGGTCAAATTAGCAGTTCAGAAACGAATCTTACAGCTGGAGTTAGTAGTACAGCTTTAAATAACTTTTTATCGAATTATCCAACCTCAATCAGCTTATCAACAGAGGTGGATAGTGTTGCTTTATCAACGTATGTCACAGCTCATTCTCCTAAGTATGCGTATGTTAGTGCAACTGGTGCTTTGACTGTAAATGGAATAATAGCAGCTGATGAGGCTACTTCTTTATTCGCTATGATTACTAATACAGCGGATAGGGAGAAAATCAATGCCCTTAAGCAACAGGTAATTGATTTAACAGAAAATATTGCTAGTACAGAGTTAACTAAATTTCTAAATGATAATTCTTCTAAGTATGTATATGCTAGTGGAACTGGTAAGTTAACTGTTTTAGGAACAATGACTGAAGCTGAATGTAATAGTTTAAAAGGGTATTTCCCAGCTAAAGATACCAATACATTGACTGGTCTTTTGAATTTAACGACAACTTTAACATTAGGTGTAGTTAGTTCTGGATTAACAACATTTTTAAATGCTAATTCCTCTAAGTATGCATACAATAGAGCAACTGGTGCTTTGACTGTTTCAGGAGTAATGACAGAATCTGAATGCAATACGTTAAAGGGACTATATAGCAGTACAGAGGATAAAGCTAAAATAGATTCTCTTATGGCTAGTTCTGTAGCAAGGCAGAGCAAATATGAATATAATAGCGCAACGGGACAATTAATAGTTAATGGCACAATGACTATAGAAGAAGCAGCTGCCTTAAAACTGATTTTTACTAGTGCAAGTGATATAAGTAAAATTAATACTTTGATGAGTAGTGCTACGGATAAGGATTCAATTTTAACCGGTAGTTATAGTGGAACTCCAGGAAGCGAATATGTTAAGAGAAATGGTTCTAAAATACTTTATGCTGCGTCTGGTGCGTCTTCTGCTGAAGCTACTAAATGGAATCAATTAAATGATTACATTACTAAGATTAATTTATATGCAGGCAATGTGTTATTGCTAAAAGATGAGGCAAGCGGGAAGACATTCATAGACGATTATCTTAATAATAGTACTGATTTATCTAAGGCAACTTTATATAAAATAGGTCCTAATAATACCATGGTTGAAGATGTTGATAGTAAGAAGGGTGTTATTAATAATTCTGTTGAAACAATTAGCCATTATTATAATATTTATAAAAGTAATATTAAAACAGGTGGTAATGGTTTTGCCACTGGTGAAATGGAAAAGATAATTGATATTTCTTATGACGTTTCTAATAATACAGCAGATATTTTTTCTATTTTAAGTGATAATGTAAACGATCAGGCTAAGTTTTTTAATGATATTAATAGTATAGATAAGTTCCATTTCTTACAATATGGTACTGTTAGAAATGTTAATGATGGTGTAGATCAGGCTGGGAAAACACTAACTAAGAACTTATATGAGAAGGGTATTCTTGACCTTGGTTATTATCCAGAAGAAATAGCAAAAACAAGTGCCCAGTCACCTTATATCGATCCAAAACAAGTTCCAGACAATGAAGCATTTTTGGATGGGGCAGGGAATGCACGTTATCAAACAAATATGGTAGATAAAATGTATTTTAGTATGATTGCTGAAATGCAGAAAATGAATAATTTTTATATGATGATGATGTTCTCTTCTCCAGAAGATGCTAATAGTGATGGGGTTGTTAATGATAAAACGTCTGCAGTTTTAACAGCAGGCATTAATGCTCTTTCAGGTTCAATATCCAGTAGTACTGTAACTAATTTGCTAAGTGAAATACCTTCTGGAAGTTCTTCAGTAACAGTAACTGACCAAGCTAAGGCAACGTCTATTTTGGGACTTCTGGCAATAAATCCAACAGATATCTCTGGTGGAATAGCTACTGTTGCTAATTGGAAAATATCATTAACTAATGTAACTGGAAATCTTGAGATTAGAGTGGCATATAAAAACAAAAACACTAGTGAAACCATAGTCATGGGTAAAACTTTTGCTGCAGATGGCCACAATATTGGTGTTTGTGAGCTATCAAATAAAGGTAGTATGACTTTAGCTGACGCACTTTCAGCTATTACTATGTCAGATAATTCTAAAGGTTCCTTGTTAGCTACTTTTCTAGCAGCATATCCTAACAAGTATGAATATAATAGTACAACTGGCAAACTAGCTGTTAAAGGAACAATGACCCAAGCTGAATGTAATTCCTTGAAACTCATTTTTACTGCTGATGCAGATAAACTAGAGTTAGATGAATTTATGAATAAATATACTGCAAATTTAACAAGTGGCATAAACAGTACAGAGCTGACATCATTTTTAGCAACTTATTCTAAATATACATACGAGAGCAGTACAGGTAAGTTAACAGTTAACGGAATAATGACATCGGCTGAGCGTGATGCTTTAATTGGAGTTTTTACAAGTACCTTGGATAAAAGTAAAATTAATGGGATATTTTCTAAACCAATAGTCGGAGGTCGCTACAGTTTTCTTGATCCATTAAAAGCATCTGCAGATGCTTTAGCAGAAGATGAGCGTGCTTACTTACAGAGTACGGGAATATTTCTTGAAAATGATACAAATAAGTCACTAATGAGTGTAGGAGTTCTATCAGAGAATGAGTTGGCTGATTCCTTAGATGTTTTAGCAGCAAATGTTTATGTAGATTTAGCATTAAAATTAACAGGACTTGGAGTATTTCAGCCAGGTACAACCGTAGATTCTTCCAATAAGGAAAGTTATGTTATTGCTACTCCACCAACTTCCCAAATAGCACTATTGCCTCCGTATGATATTTTGAGTGCAAAGCTAACTAAATGGTTTTCAGGGAAAAAACAAGGAGATCTTATTTCCATTGATAACTTAAAAGGCATGATAGCTATTTATTCAACTCAGATACTTATGGAAGAGTTAAAAGCAAAGAATATTATAGATGATAGTTCCTATTTGAAAGGAACCGGAGGTTTTGCGATTAGAGGTGAAATGTCAGGTTTGGATGCTCAGATAGCAGGTATCAACCTTTCGTCATTATCACCATTATTTATAACCACGATTAATGATAGTGCAGGAACCCCAGTTTTTAGTAGTAATATCCTTAAAGATAAGTTTAAAGATATTGTTAGAGGTAAGGACTATGTGTTCTCATCCGATGCAAATTTACAAACCATTGCTACAGAAAAAAGAACAAATGTTAATAGTATAGTTGCTGGTGCAGTTGAGGAAGATTATAAACAAATCAAAACTTTTGTTAGTAGTCTTTATACACGAATGAGTGATATTAATTTTTTAGACGCAGGTGCTGTAGGTAACAATAATGTTTCGATACGAGCAGATGAAGATGATCCAACAAAAGCAAAGTTTTCTGCGCTTGATTTTACTATTTCTAATAAAGTTCCAGGTTGGATGGCTAGTTTTGGAGTTGGAACTATTACTATCTCTGACATAGGTGATGATGTTTTACAAACTGTTTTAGAAAATGAAGGAATAATTATCAAGGCAAAAGATCCCCTGGGTGCTGATATTTCGAATACCTATAGTATCTTGCAAGGTATTAATCCTAAAGCAGGTCTAAAATCGTTTGAGGTTTTAGTAAGAGAAGGTTACACCGATGAAAATGGGAATAAATCTGTATTTAAGAAAACTGATATAGATGCTCTTGTAGAAAAGATTAATCATAAACTACTAGGTGATACTTTATGGAATTGGGTCAATACTGTCAAAAACTTAGATTACAATGCCTTTGGTAGTGCAAAACTAAAAGTAAACACTAAAGATACTATGCTTTCCATGTTAGTCTCTCGTGATTTTGTAACAACTGTAAGTGAAGTTAAAAAGTATCAAGCAGCAGAAGGTTTTAATTGGTCTGATAATGGAGCATCTGGTGGCTTTACTTCAGCTGAATTAAATAGTTTATGGAGCTTTATAACAAAGAATGTGCCAGCCAATATTATCCCTGGGGTTACTTTGCCACCAACACTTACAACTACAGCTAATGGTGCTATAAGTTATCAGGATTTAGATATGATTAAGAATGTTATTGATATGCTTGAGAGCAAGTGGTTTGTTAAAGGTAATAAAAACTGGGTTCCAAGTCAAGGTGGTAATAATATTCTATTAAATGTTATTACCAATAGTCCATCCTTACAAACTAAAGTAACCTCAAATTGGGGTGTTTTTACTGGTAGCATTAAGACTGCACTTGATGGGAATAGTGGTGGAGCTATATCCTTAAATCCAAGTCAGGTAGGTACTATTAGTTCTATCCTTACTAGTTTTACAGCACAATATCAGGTTAACTATTCTGCAACTTATGAAGATGACTCTACGTTAACTTATAGTGCGATGGAATCTGGTGCTTTGGCAATAAACGGGAATAGTTTAAGTGCTTCTCATTCACCAAATGGTCATGATTTCCCAGCAACAATATCGTATGATTCGGATGATGATGGGGAAGACGAAACTTATGCACGTACAGGAACAAGTGCGAGTAGTTCTTATTCAAGCACTTCCACGACGGCTACTTCAACTCCTAATGAGTTTAATCTTGCTTGGGCTCTTGGAGATTGTGCCTCAGTTGTTGGTGCTGGAACGTATACTTTCTTGCCAGATAATAATAATTCTTTGGCTGCAGAATATGCTAGAGATTTTAAAAATGCAGTAGCTACAGATACTTCCTTAGCTACAGATACTTACTTAGGCCTTTCAGATTATAATGGAGATGGTTCTAATGAGGGAGCCTCTACAGTGTATGAGGCAATGCTTTTGATTAGAGACAGAGCTAGT
>JBAXBT010000003.1:0-17789 GCA_037141875.1 Candidatus Riflemargulisbacteria bacterium | reverse complement strand
CGACAGAGCAAGATATCGCTGCTGAGATAGAAGAATCACTGAAGGATCAGACAGATGAATCTTTGAAGAATGATTATCGTAAACAGCTAGAATCAGTCAAAGAAAATATTTCAGATTCAGTTGTTAACAGAAAAGTTCTTGATTTCATTATTGAGAATGCCAAGATTAAGAAAAAGAACAAATAATTTAAAAGAGGAGATGACAGTATGAATTTAGTGCCTATGGTCATTGAGCAAACTGGTAGAGGGGAACGTTCATTTGATATTTATTCTCGTTTATTAAAAGAGAGAATCATTTTTATTGGAGGAGAGATTAACGATGATACTGCGGACTTAATAGTTGCGCAGTTGCTTTTCTTAGAAGCAGAGAATCCAGAAAAGGATGCTTTTATTTATATAAATAGTCCTGGTGGAGTAGTTACTGCAGGATTAGCCATCTTCGATACTATGAGATACTTAAAGACTCCGGTTTCAACGATTTGTATTGGTCAAGCAGCTAGCATGGGTGCTATTTTATTAACTGCTGGAGCAAAAGGCAAAAGATACGCGCTTCCAAGTTCAAGGATAATGATCCATCAACCATTAGGTGGTGCGCAAGGTCAGGCGACCGATATCGAGATTCAAACAAAAGAGATCTTAAGACTTAAATTATATCTTAATGAGATTTTAGTTGAGCAAACCGGTCAATCTATGGAAGTTATTAAGAGAGATACTGATAGAGATTTCTTTTTGTCTGCTCAGGAAGCTGTTACATATGGTCTTATTGACGAGGTCTTAACCTCTAAGGTTTAAGTATGACCTCTAAAGATAAAAAAATATGTGTTTTTTGTGGAGTAACTGATCAAGACGCCGATTATTTTTTCAAAAGTGATCTTGAAGGTCATGCTGATAGTTATATTTGTGATAAGTGTTTAGAAGCAGGTTACGAAATAATTAATCAGGCAGCAGCAGGAAAAGACTTTGAATTAAAAGTGCTTAAACCGCAAGAAATAAAGAAGTATTTAGATCAGTACATTATTGGGCAGGATAAAGGCAAGAAGATTATTTCTGTTGCAGTTTATAACCACTACAAAAGACTATTGCATGTCTCTAAAGCTTTAACTAATGATGTGGAAATCCAGAAGTCTAATATTTTAGTGGTTGGTCCGACAGGTTCAGGGAAGACACTTTTCGCACAGGTTTTGGCTAGATTACTGGATGTTCCATTCACAATAGCAGACGCTACAACTTTAACTGAATCAGGATATGTTGGGGAAGACGTTGAGTCAGTTATTTTCCGTTTATTACAAATAGCAGATGATGATATCGAGAAAGCACAGCGAGGTATTATTTATATTGATGAAATCGATAAGATTTCTCGTTTAAGTGAGAATCGTTCCATTACAAGAGATGTTTCAGGCGAGGGAGTTCAGCAGTCACTTTTAAAGTTGTTAGAAGGCACTGTTGTAAACGTACCAATGCATCCTGGAAGAAAGCATCCTCATGATGATTTCGTGCAAGTTGATACTAAGAATATTCTTTTTATTTGTGGTGGAGCTTTTGATGGATTAGAAGAGATTATGGAAAAACGCATGAACAAAGGAGTCATCGGTTTTTTGAGCGGTGATAATTCTAAAGAAAAAGAAGAGATGAATGTGGAAACTGAAGACCTTATCAAATATGGGATTATTCCAGAATTAGTTGGCAGACTCCCTATCGTTTGTTCCTTGGAAGCGTTGACAGAAGATCAAATGGTACAGATTTTAACTGAACCAAAGAATGCTTTGGTCAAACAGTACAAGAAGTTAATGGAATATGATAATGTAGAGGTAGATTTTACTGTTGAAGCTTTGAGGTTGATAGCAAGATTGGCAGTTGATAAGAAAATGGGGGCAAGGGCTTTAAGGGCAATAACTGAGCAATTGATGTTAGACTATATGTATGACATCCCAGACACAGAAACGAGCAATAAAAAAGTGAAGATTAAGATCACCGAGAAAGATATCCTAGGCAAGTTCCCCAGAGCAGAGAAGCTAGGGAAAAATGTGGCATAAAAAATATCCAGTAATACCGCTAAAAAATATAGTTATATATCCTAATATTATAGTTCCTGTTTTTGTGGGCAGAGATCGTTCTTTGCACGCGTTATTAAGCATTCTCAAGGATTCCGGGAGCAAGACAAATGAAATTATTTTTGTGCTTCAATCTAACATGAATGATAATCCTTCAGCCAGTGACCTTTATAATGTTGGGATACTAGCAGAACTTACAAATATTAAAAGATTAGATAAAAGTACTTATAAAGTTTTAGCAAATGGCATTCAAAGAGTTTCTTGGAAGAATTTAGAGGATAACGGCAAATTTTTTAGTACAAAACCAATTGTGCTTGTGACTAAAGATGAACTTACAGTAGAGCAAAAAGAAGTTTATCAAAACAAACTTGCAGATGCTTTAAGAAAATATCTTGCTTTACACAAGAATATTTCAGCAAAGATTATTCAGGAAATGATAGTAGAGTCTTCGCTTGAGCAGATGATTTATGTTATTGCTCATTTTTTAATGTTCCAAGTAGAAAAGAAACAAAATATTTTAGAAGAAGATGACCTCAAAGTTAGAGCAGAACTTTTGCTTGATTTACTTGAAGCTGAGACAGAAATAACAGAGCTTGAGGATAATTTGCATGTTGCAGTTAAGGAAAGAGTTGAAAAGAGTCAGAAGGAATTTTATTTAAAGGAAAAGATTAAAGCCATACAGGAGCAATTAGGCGGAGATGGTGAATATATCGATGAGATAAATGATTATAAAGTTAAGATAGAGGCATCAGCTATGCCTGATGAAGTTAAGAAGAAAGCCTTAAGAGAGGTTGGCAAGCTACGAAACTTGTCTAATATGTCAGCAGAATCAGGAGTTGTAAAAGGGTACCTAGAGTGGCTGTTAGAAGTTCCTTGGTCTGTTACTTTTAACAAGGAAGAATTGGATATAAGCTCATGTCGAAGACTACTGAATATGAACCATTATGGTCTAGATAAAGTTAAAGAGAGAATCATTGAGTTCTTAGGAGTAGTTAAACTTACTGGAAACGTTCAAGGCTCTATCCTCTGTTTAGCAGGGCCAAGCGGTGTAGGGAAGACAAGTATCGTCAAATCTATTGCCCAAGCTATGGGTAAGGAATTCATGAAGATATCGCTGGGTGGGCTTAATGATGAATCAGAACTAAGAGGACATCGTCGTACTTATGTAGGAGCTATGCCTGGAAGGATTGTTCAGGCGTTACATTCTGCTGGGACAAAAGATCCTGTTATTCTTTTAGATGAGATAGATAAGCTTTCGACTAGACTTAACAGCAATCCTTCAGCTGTGCTTTTAGAGATTCTCGACCCAGAACAGAATAAGCAGTTTTATGATTATTATCTAGAAGTTCCATATGATATAGGGAATGTGCTTTTTGTAGCAACTGCTAATAATGTGCACGATATCCCTTCGCCTTTACTGGACAGAATGGAAGTAATCAAATTAAGCGGTTACTCTTTGGATGAGAAGAAAAATATAGTTAAAGAGCATCTTTGGCCAAAGCTAGTGAAGGCACATGGCTTGGATGTTAATGATATAGAGATAACCGAGGGTGCAATTGAAGAAGTTATTCTTAAGTATACAAGTGAGTCTGGGTTAAGGCAGTTAGAACGTGAGCTGTCAACTATTATTAGGAAGATTGTTTTGGAGAAATTAGCAACTAACAAGAAGACTAAAATTACTTCAAAGATGGTTGTCGAGTTTTTAGGTTTTTCAAAATATGCCCATAGTAATATCCCAGACAAACCAACAATAGGTACTGCGATTGGCTTAGCTTATACAGAACGAGGAGGAGCCGTAATGCCTATAGAGGTTTCTGTATTTAAAGGAACAGGTGAGCTTAAGCTTACAGGTAAGATGGGCGAAGTGATGCAAGAGTCAGCGCAGGCAGCCATAAGTTATGTTAGGTTTGTTTCAGAGCAGTTGGGGATAAAAAGAACGTTTTATAAAGAGTTTGATATTCATATCCATGTTCCGGAAAATGCGGTTCCAAAGGATGGTCCTTCTGCTGGTGTTACTATAGCTGTTGCGCTTATTTCCGCACTCAAAGGTGAGAGTATAAATAATAATATCGCTATGACCGGAGAGATATCATTGCATGGCAAGATCCTTCCTGTTGGTGGACTAAGAGAAAAGTTAATGGCAGCAGAACAAAATTCTATAAAAACTGTATTTGTTCCTAAGCAGAATTTGGAAGAAATCCGTTCTATCAATGACCCTTTTATAAAGAAATTAGAGATACTAGGTATTGAAAGAGCTGAAGAATTAATGGATAGGATTTTTGTTCTTAATATAACAAAAAAGAAACATAACAAGAAACCAGTAAAAAGTTCAAAACTTAAATGGCTTAGTTGAAAAGCTAATCTTAACTATCTTAGCTTTTTAAAAGATGTTAATTTTATTTTCCAAGTTTATCAGCATGGTTTTGTAATCTTATAGTTTGGGTATATAGGGAGAATTTCTAACTTTTTCAAATTTATCTCCACCAGCTTGCCACTCTGGTTTTGTAGAATCGTATCCAGGGTAGGCTCTTTTATCTAAGGCAATCGAACTAGCTATGAACTTTTCTACATAGTTGTCGTTTGGTTTTCCGTCTGGTCTGAAATCATCAACATCTACGGAATTAGGCCCAATAGCGGAATCACCGAATTGGTATCTCCTTTCAGTATTTGCTTTCACTCCAAATAAGTTAGCAAATCTAACAGCAACTTTGTCTAGAAATGAAGGTGCTTTAATTGGTTCTGGACTGAAAAATTGTGCCTTAGGGTTTGCGATAGAAACATTTAATAGTTTTTTTAATGAAGCCAATGCAGGGTAAGGGTGTGATTGTCCTTCTTTACCTGCTTGTTGAGCAATGTTTCTAATTTCTGCCGCAATATCTGGTTTCATCCATGAAGTATTCTTCATAGGGCCAGTTCCAGAAGCCTCCCATTCATCTGTAAAGTTTTTATGGTTGGCTGGTTTTCCTTCAAATAGGTGTAAAATATTTTGTAATTTCTTAAGTTGTTTGGGATTGGTTAGTTCCATTTTGGCACTATTATGTCTGTTTGTTAATTCTGCAATAGTATCTCTCATTTTCTCAAAATTTTGTCCACCAGGTTGCCATTCAGCTTTATCTCTATTATATTCTTCACCTTCAGGTAATATTTTTCTTTCTAATACTTGTATCACTGCTAAATCTGATGGTTTGCCATCATTTCTATACATTGGATTATTATTTGCCAGAGTTTTACGATATTCAGATAAATCTTCTGCGAAAATTCTTGATGGGAGAAGAAGATTACCAAGTTTTCTTAATGCCGTTTGCCAAGAAAAATCAGGATATTTGTAACTAGTTTGTTCTTCGGCTTGGGCAGTTAGAAGATCTTGAAAAGACCCTTCAGTCGTAAACCTTGGGTCTGATGCTCCAAATGTGGCATTATGGTTGGCTGGTTTATTCTCAGAGACAGGGAATGGTACCAGGTTATCTATATCTGTATTGGTCCTCTGTAAGGTTAGACAGAAGTTAACAAAATTAGGAATATTTGCTAGTTTTGTTCTAGCACTTTCAAATAAATTTCCACCAGGTTGCCAAGTAGCAACATTAGAGTTATATCGTGTTTCTCTATCTGTGTTAAAGGGTAAAGTGCTTTTACTAAGCGCTAGTTTCACGGCATAATCTGAAGGAGAACCATCTGAGGTTACAATGGTTACCGCGGATAAGTCCTGGTTGCCCTGGATCAGGTTATTAAGAGGCATTTCAAACTGAAATGTTTTTTCTGCTGAAGACCCTTCAGTCGTAAACCTTGGGTCTGATGCTCCAAATGTGACATTATGGTTGGCTGGTTTTCCTCCAGAGATAGTAGGTGTATTTGGCACTTCCCACCCATTTTTTCTCATGTAAGTAATGGTTCTATCAATAGTTTCTTGATGTTCAGTACTTAATTCATTAAGCATATTAATTGCAACTGAAAGGTTTTTAGTGCCAAACATTAAATAATCATTAACTTCTTTAAGCCAAGATGCTTTCTCGTCTGTTGTTTTACATGAGTCAAGTTTATTTAAGAATCCATCAACTTTAGCTATAACTGAGTTAGACATTTCCAGAGTGTTTATAGCATTTTCTTTTTGTCTAGCTTCAATTGATTTTTCCTTTGGCATTGCTATTACTTTATTATTCATTATGAGCACCTTCTTTTTAGATTTTAATTATTAGTATTATTCTTATTCCCAAGATTGTTTGTTTTTAAACATTTTTAAAGAAATATACTAAAAATAGAGATATGAACTTTATTAAGCTAGTCATAGAGTGTTAGAATATAATTAATGTTAAAGAGTGACCTGATAAACGAACAAATATCTAATCAAGACCAAAAAGTTTTTTTAAAAGACAGCGATATAAGCACCACATCATTATTTCGTAAAAGCACAGTTGATTCTTATTTAATCTTTCTAAAAAAAGGTGAGTCTTTTGAGCTCATTAGAGTAAACGGGGTGGATGAAGATATTGCTAATTCTTTCCAGATAGACAAGGATTGTATGATTTACAGCCTTTTAAAATCTACTGATGTTAATATCGAGCAACGAGAGGTCTTAAGCTCTTGTAAAGAGAGTGTTTTCTTTCATAAAGAATCTAGTCAGAAGCTGCGTCAAGAGATAGCTTATTGGGAGAGCCTGGGGCTTGAGAACTTTTATCCTGTAAGAGATAAAGTTCATGGGCTAATTGGGTTTGTAGTTTTTTCTTTAACTAAAAAGAAGATTGGAAATAGTAATGTTAAGAAGTTCCAGGCATTGATGGAAGATAACATTAGGAATGCCTTTGAAGGTATAAGCGTTAAGAATAAAGATAATGATATTGCTTTATATAAGGGATTGTATGAGCTGTTAAGGGATATGTTGGAATTAAATAGTGACGATATTAATGAAAAAGTTTTTAATTATTTTCATGAGGTATTAAATGCTAGCTCAGCAATTATGTATGTTTTACAAGATAAGTATTATGTTCCTTTAAAGTATAAAAAGGTGTCTTTTATTAAGCCATTAGGTAAGAATAGTTTTAATGATTTAAAGAAAGTAGCTTTGATTAAAATTGAGACTGGTTCTCTTTTATTTGATGAGATGGGGATTGGCCAATCAATAGTTATGAATGTGTCTAAAAAGGTTTTGTTTATTTTTAAGATTAAAGAAAGTTCACTTAATTATGATCTTTCTTTTTTGAACTCTACAATAGATATTTTAGGTAAGTATTTGGATGACTAAATTATTAGAAAAAGCTCTGATTGTCGCTAATGCAAAGGTAGCTGATGGTATTTATAAATGTCGTATTAAGACCTCGGGCATCGCAAAAGCTTGTTTGCCAGGTAACTTCATAAATATTTCAGTTGGAAGTAACTCCCAATTCTTATTAAAGAGACCTTTTGGCGTTCATAATGTTCAAGGAAATGAGCTTGAAATATTGTATCGTGTTCGCGGCAAAGGAACTGACTTAATGAGTAATCTTGTTGTTGGAGATAGCATTGATTTGCTAGGGCCATTAGGGAATGAATTTTCTTTGTTTAAAGGTAAGAGGATACTGGTTTTGGGTGGAGGTATGGGGATTGCTCCTTTATTTTTTTTAGAGAAGAAGCTTAGTAAAGACAATGATGTAACGACTTTATATGCGGTTAAAACTCGTAAAGAACTTGCTGAAATTAATGTCTCAAAACTACTTGTTCATGTTGACGAAGAGGAAGGTTGTTTTGCTTGTGATAATTTAGATGATGTTTTGGAAAAGAATAAAACAGAAGTTCTGTATGTTTGTGGGCCTGATCAATTGATGAAGAAATCATATCAAAAAGCTAAAGCACATGGTGTTTATACAGAAGTTTCTTTGGAGGCAAGAATGGCATGTGGGTTTGGTGCATGTGTTGGATGCGTCGTTGAAACAGTTAATGGATTGAAGAAGGTTTGCAACGAAGGTCCTGTATTTAAGGCAGAGGATGTTTGGGGATAAAATAAAATTGTCATCCTCGCGTATGCGGGGATCCAGCATTAGTATTGGGAGTAGATTCCCGCCTGCGCGGGAATGACTAAATAAGTAGGGTATGAAAATAGGGGAAAAGAGGATAAAAAGGTGAAGAGTTTAGAAGTAAAGCTTGGGAAATTAATATTACAGAATCCTATCACGACAGCCTCTGGTTGTTTTGGTTATGGCACTGACTTTAGTGACTTTTTAGATTTGGACTTGTTAGGAGCGATAACTCTTAAGAGCATTACTAAGGAACCAAGGGTAGGCAATCCTACTCCTAGGGTTGCAGAAACACCATCAGGCATGATGAATTCTATTGGGCTTGCGAATTGTGGGATAAAGGAATTTATTGAAGTGAAGTTGCCTGCGCTTACACATTTAAAGAAGGTAAAGGTTATTGCTAATATTGCAGGGCATTCTACAGAAGAGAACATAGAGTTAGCAGAAACTTTAAATAGCCAGAAAAGAGTAGATGCTATAGAACTTAATATTTCTTGTCCAAATGTTGATGCTGGAGGATTGGCTTTTTGTCAGGATATGTCTCAGCTAAAAGTGTTGCTGAAGAAGGTTAGAGCGAAGACTGATAAGCCTCTTATTGTTAAGCTTGCTGTAAATGTTAATGATATAGTAAATCTTGCTCAGACTTGTGAAGGAGAAGGAGCTGATATCCTTTCCTTAATAAACACTGTTACTGGACTAGAGGTTGATATTGAGAATCGTAAACTATTCTTTAGTAGAGGGTATGCTGGACTTAGTGGACCTGCGATTAGACCAATAGCTCTAAAAGCAGTTTATGATGTGTCCAAAGTTGTTAAGCTGCCAATAATTGGCATGGGTGGAATAGCAACAGTAGAAGACGTAGTTAAGTTTCTGATGGTAGGAGCAGATGCTGTTTCCATAGGTATGATGAATTTTGTTGAGCCTGATATTTCCCAAAGGTTGGTTCGTGAACTTCAGAATTATTTAGATTCAAAAAATCTAGGACTAAAAGACCTCACGCTTAATTAGTTGCAATAAAAGTAGTTTTCCTTCGAAATATTAATATGAGAAGAAAGATGGTCGCATTTTCTATAAACAATTTCTTAAATGATACTGGAACAACTAACGATCGTTGCGTGTTTGATAGTTATCTTCGGTACCGAGAAAAAGGCATAAAGATATTTGAGTTAACCAAAGACTATAAAGTCGGTGGAGTTCAGCTTAACAAGAGTTCTAAGGTTATTTTACCAAAAGACAAATTTATCGTGGTTTCTTGTACTAAAGACCAACAAATTGGCAATGACATAATAATTCCTAGTAAATCATATTTGTTGTTTTATGAAGGTAGGCTAATCTCTGCAATGATTAGTGAACCGGTAGCAGATAAGAAAATTATATTCCAAGAGAGAAGTTTAATATTTTTTAATAAGGATAACGGAATTTCCTCAGGGGTGTTAAGGGATAGTACTGAAATTCAAGGGATTATTTTACAGGCAAAATCGGTAGTTTCTTTTCATTCTAACGGTAGCTTAGAAAGTGGCAAGCTTGCTCAATCTAAAAGCATTAATGGTTCAGTTTTTATTGAGAATACCTTAGTGGGTTATAGGGAAGATGGTTCATTGGAATATGTTGAGTTGGCAGCAGATACGCAGATAGGAGATTATCTTTTTAGGAAGGGAGCTCATGTTTCCTTTCATAAATCAGGACAGGTTAATGTAGGAATGATTGCTAGAGAAGAAACTGTTGAGGGTACTGCATTTCCAGAGCTTTGCGAACTAACCTTTGATGAAAAAGGAAAATGCATTGAGGCAGAGGTTGATGAGTTCGTTTTCAAACATGAAGGTAAGGAGTATCCATTATTTCTAAAAGATGTTGAACTCAATGGGGTTAAAATACAATTAATGAAACTATATAATAATAAAAGGTATACAATAATAAAACCATTTTCATATAAAGGAGTAACCTATCCAACCGGTTCAGTCTTAGAATTTGATAAGAATAATCACGCAACAAGTATCCAAGTTGAAGCAGTAAACCCTGGAAGTTATAGCAAAGTGTATCTTTTTCGCGAAGATGGTTCCCGATATCTTTCTAAATAACTGATTGTGATTAATTAATTTCTGTAAGAAAATATTTTATATGTCATTGACTCTTACATTCTTAGGTACAGGCACTTCTGATGGAGTTCCTTTGATTGGTTGCAGTTGTCCTGTATGCACTAGCAATGACCCAAAGAATAAAAGGCTCAGAACATCAGCTTGGATTCATAATGAAGATCAATCAATTAGTATACTTATAGATTGTGGCCCTGATTTCAGAGAGCAAGCATTAGTCCATGGCATCAAAAGAGTCGATGCGGTGTTAATTACTCATACCCATTGGGATCATATTGCAGGGATTGATGATTTAAGGCCGTTGGCGCTTAAAAATGGCAACGAGATACGTCGTGGTAATAAAATTGACCTATATGTTTATAACGAACTTGTAGAATGTTTAAAGCGTCCATTTCCATACATTTTTGGAGAACCTGATCAGATAGGTGGAGGAGTTCCAGCTGTCGAGATAAAGGAACTAATAGAAGGACAAGTTTTTTATATTAAAGGTATCCGCTTTGAGCCAGTTGTAGTGATGCACGGAATAATGAAGATTTTTGGTTTTTTGTTTATGGATTCGGTTTATATTACAGATGTTAAAGAAATTCCATCGCAGACACTTTCTTTAATAATTGATAAAAAATATATGATTATAAATGCTCTTAGGTATGTGGCTCATTCAACTCATTTAAATGTTGAGCAGAGCGTGGAGTTAATAAAGAAGTTACGTCCAAAGAAGGCTTATTTGGTTCATTCTACTCATGATTTAGAATACCATAAATTAAATGAAGAATTGCCAGATAACATTGAAATGGCTTACGATGGTCTAAGTATTAAGCTTAACTAGGAGGCATCGCATGAAATATGTTTGCAGTATATGTGGGTTAGAGAAGAATTTAGATAATAATATGGAAATTCCTCAGTGTTGTAGCGTAAAGATGGATCCAATTGAGCCCTGCTCAAAAGTTCAAGATGCAGAAATGGCTAAATTTACTGATGATGATGGCCCTTGTGATAATAGTACCGGTCATAATAGATAGTAATTATAGAGTAAACATTCTAATTTTAGTGGTTTTTTCGCTATTCAAGTAAGGAAGCCCAGCGATAAAAAGAACCTTGTCACCTTTATTTAGGAACGTCTCAGACGTAATAGTATTAGAAATGCTTTGCAATGACTTATCATCAAAGTCTGCAGAATCTATATCATAGAAAACTGGTAGAATCCCCCAAAAAAGGTTCAGTTGTTTGCATAATCTCATTTGATTGCAGAGTGCAATTATTGGGAACTTTATTCTGGCTTTGGAGAGTACGGATGCAGTATATCCACTGTCTGTTATTGCTACTACTGCTTTAATATCAAGGTCATTGAAAAGATTTGAGATTGCTATGTCATGATTGCAGTTCATGCTTCTACATTCGGTATTATTTACTAAGGTTTTTAGTGATTCATGATAGAGTTCGCTTTTCTCGATTTCTGTTGCGATTCGCTCCATTATCCCAACTGCTTGGATTGGGAATTTTCCAACTGAGGTTTCTGCTGAGAGCATAATAGCGTCAGTTCCATCCAAAATAGAGTTAGCAACATCGTTTGCTTCTGCTCTTGTAGGTATCGGGTCATTTATCATGGATTCCAACATTTGTGTTGCTATAATTACTGGCTTTCCAGCAAGATTAGCTTTTTTGACAATCATTTTTTGGGCAAGTGGTACCTTTTCTGGAGAGAGTTCAATGCCAAGATCACCTCTAGCAACCATTATCCCGTCAGCTTCTTTAATAATCGCATCAATCCTTTCTAAGGCTTGAGGTTTTTCTATTTTGGCGATAACTGGAATGTCTTTACCTTGTTCTCTTATTAGTTGTTTAGCTTGAAGTATGTCATTTTCTGAACGTACAAAAGATAAGGCAATATATGATACGTCATTTTGGACAGCAAAAGCTATGAATTGCTTGTCTCTTTGCGTGATAGCAGGAGTGCTAACCTCAGCTCCAGGTAAGTTTATACCTTTTCTAGAGGATATTTCTCCTCCGTTAACTATTAAACATCCAATGTTTTCATGGTCAACCCATAAAGCGCGTAATCTTACTTTGCCATCATTAATATAGACATCGTCTCCAACCTTTACATCTTTGGTGATATTGCTGTAATCAACTGGAATATGTGAGGGGTCAGGCTCTTTTTTAGTTGTAAGGATTATTTCTTTCCCATCTTGTAAGAAGATGGGGGCAGGTAAATCTCCTAGACGAATTTTAGGTCCCTGTAGGTCAATCATAATAGAAACATTGCATTTTTTTTCATTGGAAATTGTTTTAATTAGCTGGATAGTTTGAAGGTGTTTATCAATGGTTCCATGAGAGGTGTTTATTCGGAATACATCGACACCTGCATCTATTAAGGAACTAATCATCTCATAGCTGTCACTCGCTGGTCCAACAGTAATTACTATTTTAGTATTATTTGGTTGAAGTATACCTACCATTTCACAAGCTATAATAGCAGAGTGACATTGTTTTGCGTAAGAGCTATTTGCTATTTAATAAATCTTTTTATTCTACGAGTGTGTTCTTTTTCTTTTGTTTCTAATTCTTTTTTGCTGAACTCTAAAGGAGTTGTTATGTGATATTTACTATTATCTACTTTTTTCCCAATTCTTTCGTCTTCAAATACATGACTAATTTTTATTAAACAGCTTGCTCCGACAACGGTAGCTCCAAATCTTTCTACAAGCTCAATTGCGGCATTTAATGTTCCGCCTGTTGCTAGAATATCGTCAACAATTAGCACTCTGTCGCCAGGTTTAAGGAGTCCTTTTTTTATAGCCATCTCGAGCTGCTCGGCGTATTCCATCCCATAAATCTTACTTTCAATGTCATCGCTCAATATTTTGTCTCTTTTTTCTGCGAGAACAAGACCTGCTCCAAGTTTTTTTGCAGCAAGTGCACCAAAGTGAAAACCTCTTACAGCCAGGGCAACAACCTTATCAACTTTTTGATTTGTATAGGGTTCAACCATGTAGACACAAGCGGAGTTCATTAGTTGTTGGTCCGCAAGTATATGATCAAAGTTAGTCCATAAAATATTCCCTCTAAGCTTATTTATATAGACTAGTATTTCTTTTTTTAGTTCATCATGAGTATATTGTTCAAATTTAGTCGGGGTAATAAATGAGGAGCTTGTTGGTGTTTGTGATGGTTGAATTGTATTGTTTTGAAAAATATATGAAGAAACATGTACATTCTCAGCAAAAGCAGCATCATAGTCAGGATTTTGTGCAGTTACATTTGAGATGAATGAGTAAGTAGCACCGCAGGACTTACTGTTATCTCTTTCATCTTCTAAAGTTTTTATAGTATCGTATAAGGTTTCTCCGGAAGTAGTAATTTCATCAACAACACCATAAACTTCGTAGCCAGTAGAAATAACACCTTTGAATATCTGAAGATATTTAATCCTGTTGTCGTCATTGGTAATATCAACTGAGAGCATTTGCCCAGGCATTTTGTGTCCTTCACCTGCAACTACTAACGGTAACCCAAGTTGGTGTGCAATTAGTTCTGCAAAGATGAGTCCCTTATCCGCAATGCCAATAATTTTCGTTACACCTTTTCTGTGGAAATGAGAAGAGATAGTGCTTACGTCCTGCAATACTTTTGGCATATCTAATAGATAGTTGCTGTAGTCAATTATCGGGTAACCTTTGTATTGCCTGGAGGTATCTATCGCAAAATGGTTAGTTATACTTATAATTTTATTTTTCATTACTTAAATATCGTTAGAAAACTTAAATATTCCCAACGAAGATAGCTTATTTATAAATTATTTTAATGCTGAGGATAAATAGAGAAAGTATTAGTGCAAAGAAGTTTGGGATAATTATTGGAAGTTCGTGTAACATTATTCCATAGGCCATCCATAAACATACACATATAGAAAAACATATATACATTATTAAAGATAAATCTTTGGCAGACCTCGACTTCCATACTTTAATGGCTTGAGGTAAAAACGATATGGTTGTTAAAAACCCAGCAAGTATTCCAACTATCGTGTATGTTTGCATGAGAGTTATTATAAGTTCACTGGTTTACTTCGACAAGGCTAAGTATAAACAATCGTTCAATGGTTATAAAAATATTTGTTGACTCTGACATAATATGTGTTACTATCCGTAGTAACATGAAATATAATGTTCGACCAATATATAAAAAGTGGATAGCAGATTTTGATACTCCTTTATCTTTATTTCTTAAGGTAGGAGGAGATCAACTATTAGAGTCTGTAGAGCAAGGAAAGTATGTTGGGCAGCATTCTATTATTGGTATTGGGAAAAGAACAACCATAGAATTTAAGGGCAAAGAAGTTACTTTTAAGTTTTATAAGAATAAGGTTATTTATAACACTTATGTTTATAGTTCAGATAATCCACTAAATGAAGTAAGAAAATATTTTGCTAAGTTTGAAGTAATAAATACTGAGGGATTGCCTCCTTTTTGGGGAGGGGCTATTGGGTTTCTAGGTTATGAGACAGTTCAGTATTTTGAGAAGATAGATGTTAAGCAAGAAAAGGCAGATTTTCCAGACGGACTGCTAATAATACCAGAAGTTATTTTGATTTATGATGCAGTTGAGCGTGTAGTTACGGCTGTAGTTCCGGTATCTGAAGAAGAAAATAGTCCTTGTGAGATAGAAGCGGAACTCTTGTTGCTTGAGATAGGTCAGAAACTTAATTCTCCTTTGAGAGTAGCATTAAATGGTGTGGAATGTAGTGAGACAAAAATTAGCTCAAATTTTGATGAGCAGTCTTATGTTGATATGGTGTTGAAAGCTAAGGAACATATTGTTGCAGGCAACATTATACAAGTAGTTCTATCACAGAGGTTTAGTATTAATACAAAGGCTAGCCCTTTTCAGCTTTATCGTATTTTAAGGACAATGAATCCTTCACCGTATTTATTCTTTTTAGATATGGGAGATTTTCAGATAATTGGTTCTTCTCCAGAAGTTATGGTTAGATCTCAGAATGGCGAGGTTTTGCTTAAGCCTATCGCTGGCACTCGGCCAAGGGGAAAGACTCTTGACGAGGACATGGAACTCGAAAAAGACCTTTTAAGTGATCCTAAGGAGATAGCTGAGCATATCATGTTAGTGGATTTAGGTAGAAATGATCTTGGACGGATAGCTGTTCCTGGTTCTGTAGAAGTTGTTGATTATCAAACCATTGAAAGATATTCACATGTAATGCATATTGTTTCTACAGTGAAAGCTAAATTGGATAAGAAATATGATGTTTTTGATGTAATTAGAGCAACATTCCCTGCAGGAACTTTGACAGGAGCACCTAAGGTAAAAGCAATGGAACTTATCTCAGAATTTGAGTCGGATAGAAGAGGTCCTTATGGAGGAATGGTGCTTAATTTGGGGTACAATGGAAACATGGATTCTTGTATTACAATTCGTACGATTGTTTTAAAAGATGGGGTAGCTTCTGTGCAAGCAGGAGCAGGAATAGTGTATGATTCTATTCCTAAAAATGAATACCAGGAGACTATAAATAAAGCTACTGTACTGTTAAAAACTATTACAGAGGGGTTCAAAATAAATGATACTTATAGTAGATAATTACGATTCTTTTACTTATAACATAGCCCAGTATTTTCTAAGACTTGGTTGTGAGGTTCTAGTTAAAAGGAATGATGAAATAACCATAGCTGATATAAGACAGTTAGATCCGTCTCATATTGTTTTGTCCCCCGGACCAGGAAGGCCTGAAGATGCCGGAATCTGTCTAGAAGTTCTCAAGGAATTTAAAGGGGAAAAGCCTATCTTGGGTATTTGCTTGGGTCATCAGGCTATAGGTCAGTTCTTTGGAGCAAAGATAGTTAACGCCAAAAACATATGTCATGGGAAAATAGACAAGATGATTAACGATGGTAAAGGTGTTTTTTGTGGCGTGCCAAGCGAGATAAAAGCAACAAGATATCACTCACTAGTAATAGACGAATCAACCATATCGTCAGAGCTAGAAATAACTGCAAGGACGCCAGATAATGAGATTATGGGAGTAAGACATAAAGTGTTAAATATTGAAGGAGTACAGTTTCATCCTGAATCAATCGGTTCAGAATATGGCATGGAGTTGTTGGGGAATTTTATCTCTCAATCGTCTGAAAACAAGACAGATTTCATCCCGACCGAAGCGGAGGGATCTTGAAATGGCGTTATGGTTGTCATATAGATTTCTCGACTTTGCTCGAAATGACATTGAAAACTAAGTTTGAACAGATAGTTATGCGGAAAGGTTAGAGGGCTATGAAACTATTATTAGATAAAGTTATAAACAGAGTAGGACTTACGGAAGAGGAAGCAATTTCTGTTATGGAACACTTCTCCTCTGGGGAAGCTAGTAGGGAATTTATAGCAGCTATGCTTATTGCTTTAAGAATGAAAGGTGAATCGATAGAGGAGATTACTGGTTTTGTGAAGGTTATGAGGGAGAAGGCAAGAAGAATAGTTGTCGCAACTGAGTTACCATTGCTTGATATTGTGGGCACAGGCGGTGACCATGCTAATACTTTTAACATTTCAACTCTGTCAGCAATAGTTGCTGCAGGAGCTGGCATAACAGTCGCCAAACATGGCAATCGTTCAGTTACTTCTAAATGTGGTTCAGCTGAGGTTTTCTCAAGTCTTGGTGTAAATTTAGATGCTCCTCCAGAGACTCTTGAAAAGGCACTTAAAGAAGTTGGTCTTGCCTTTCTGTTTGCTCCTGGCCTACATCTTTCTATGAAATATGTTATGCCAGTTAGAAAAGAATTAAAAATAAGAACTGTCTTTAATATTTTAGGTCCATTGGCTAATCCTGCTTTTGCTGACACCATGCTGGTTGGTGTATACAGTAAAGAATTAACAAAAGTATTTGCAAAAGTGCTAAGCAATATTGGAATAAAAAGAGCATATGTGGTTAACGGGAATGACGGGACGGATGAAATATCTTTAGTTACTACAACGAATGTAGTAAGCGTTATCAATGGGCAGCTACAGGAATTTGTATTAGACCCTTTAGACTATGGGTTTTCTTTTGTGGATGCTGGAAGTATTAAAGGTGGAGATGTTGAAGAAAATAAATTTATTGCTTTAGCAATTCTTAGTGGGGAAAAGGGGCCAAAGAGGGATGTAGTGCTTTTAAATGCAGGGGTTGCAATTGCTTTATGTTTACCAAAGGTGGATATTAAGGCAGGGATAGAGATTGCCATAGAATCTATTGATTCCGGGAAGGCTCTCCATAAACTTAGTGATTTAATAAAGATAACAAATGGATGATATTTTAGCTAAAATTACAGAGCAAATAGCTAGAGAAGAAAAACTTTTTTTTGAAGCATTTGACCGTGACAACGTCACATTGACCAGAAAAGATAAACCTTTAAAAATAGTTGATAATGAGTTTTTTTTGATAGCTGAATGTAAAAAAGGTAGCCCCTCTAAAGGTGTGCTTGTTGATGATTATTCGCCAGTAGAGTTAGCAAAGGCTTATGAAAAGGCTGGAGTATCAGCGGTTTCTGTCCTTACAGAAAAGAATTATTTCCACGGTGCTAAAAAGCATTTATCAAGGGTTAAGGAAGCTATTTCTGTCCCAGTGTTAAGGAAAGATTTTATCATACATCCATATCAGATTTATGAAGCCTATG
>JBAXBT010000002.1:0-21531 GCA_037141875.1 Candidatus Riflemargulisbacteria bacterium | reverse complement strand
TCTATTGAAGAAAACAATCCTGACGCAATAAAAGAAGAAATAGGAGACGCATTATTCTCTTTGGTAAACCTTGCCAGAAAGTTTGATATAGACCCTGAAGAAGCTCTACAGCTTTCTAATAACAAATTCATGAGCAGATTCACCTATATAGAAGAATCCTTGCAACAAAAAGGCACATGCTTAAAAGAATCTTCCTTAGCTGAAATGGATCTTCTCTGGAAAGAAGCTAAAAAAGAATTAAAAGTTTGAAGCGTTAACTTTTTTCCTGAAACACATAATATATCTTTTTATTTGGCATATCATATATTTCATAAGAAACATCTCCTAACAAAACCTTCATTTCCTTTGCATACTTAATAATTGCAGGATATGCCTTCATCGGACCAAACATATAAGACATGACGTTTCTAATCGGCATCTCGACAACCAATGCCTTACTTGCTGCTATCGTCTGAACCTCCACAACTCCTTGTAATTCGATTAATCTTATAAAGTCAGTATCTCCTATTATACTTCCACAATCACTTCGCAATTCATTTGCGGGAACTTTAGCTGGATCATCATAATATATTCCGATTCCTTTTGTTGTAGCAAACCCTTTCTCCTTAAGCTTGTTATACACATTATCAAATGCCACTTTTGTCTTTGAGTATGGACCAATAACCTTCTCAAAAGCCATTGTATATGGACCCATTTCCTTTTCCTGAACATTCAGCTTAGAAAACATCCCCATATAAACAAGAAACAAAAGAACTACAACAATTAAACCAATACAAGCAACACCTATTATTTTTAAAATATTCATCTTAATACTCCTTTATTTGTTTATATTATGAGTCTGTTGCAAAATTGGTATTTTTGTCATTTCGAGCCCATTCGGCTGCGCAAAAGCTCCCTCAGGGTAAACTCTCTTAATTTATCATCTCGAGCGTAGTCGAGAGATCCCTCTATTACAGTCGGGATGACATTTTGTATTTTGCAACAGTCCCATTATATAATGCTCGTCTTTTTATCTTCAATGGTTCTTCAAAATTTCCCTTAAAACTAAGGCGAGACCCTGCGGCCTATAATGTCTTTTTTGAAACTGCCTGCAATTTTAGCAAAATTCTGTAAAATAACTTTGTAGTCCTCTAAATAAGCAATCAAGACATCGTTCCTCTTCGAGCTTAACACAATAGATGCAACAAAATCATTGTTAAGCGAGAAATATGTAACATACTCATATACCACATCCTTAACAGACCAATAAGTAACCTCATACGGAACAGGGCACTCTAATGCAATACGAGATGGTTGATATTGTGCACCTTTAATTTTGCTCGTTTTCTGAAATTTTTGAATCTGCGTATATAAATCAAATTGATAGTTAGTAGGAATAATCTCGCAGTACAGTATAACTGGCGAATTTGTCCAACGTTGACCAGCTAAAAAACCTGCTGCGCTGACGCCATACCTGGCAGGATTAAACTCGAACTGCCACTTGTTAACTGGAAGAGTGAATATAAGAGATGAACTGTTTTTGAAAACATCCCCAAAAGCAACTACACCCAATAAAAGCAAAAAGATAATACTTTTTCTAAACATAATGCTAGTATATCAGGCAAAGAGTAGCTTAGGCAAAACCATAGTCTGCTTTACTCTATATTTAGTGTAAGGTAAAATACTGTCATGAAAAAATTATTATTATTCTTATCTCTTTTTTTATGCTTAATTTACGCTGAGAATAACCCTATTATAATAATAAATCCTATCCCTGCTCATCTTGTAGAACAAGAGAAACAAGTTGAAGCGCCTAACAATCAACCAACGCAACCTGAAGTAGACCTTTCCTTTTCTACACAACCCAAAAAGAAATATAATTCTGAAAGTACGAACTGCACCCTAGAATTCCCTGTCTCATGGACTTTTGACACTTCCTCAACAAATTGTAGATTAATTGCTTCTCCACGCAATGACAAAGACATTACTATTACTCTTAGAGCTTACATTGCTCCCTTAATAACAACCGTTACAACCATTTCAGCAACAACCTCTATGAATATACCAGTAACTGCAACGATATTAATAACCGAACCAATAACAGCAAATGCTGTCTACCTTAACAGGGCTGGTGCTTTGTGGGAAAGATGGCAGCTACTCGGATCTAAAGTATTCAACCCTAAGGAGTGCGTACTTGTTGGTGTAAATGAAAAAATAAGTGCTGTCTACAAAAGACAACTGATAAATGACGACTTTATCTTGATAAACACTATTGCTGTTGAAGATATTTATATTAAATCTCCTGACCTTGTCTATGTCGTAACCGCACAAGCGCCGGAAGATGTTATGAAAAAATATAACCAAACAATAAAAGGTATTATGAGCAGTTTCTACGTTTCTGAGGTCACAAATGGAAAAAAACTATAACCACGAAAACGTAGAGGATAAATGGTATAAGCTTTGGGAAGAAAATAAATATTTTGCTCCAAAAGAAACCGGAAAACCTTTTTGCATGGTTATCCCTCCACCTAACGTTACAGGGGCTCTTCACCTTGGGCATGCGCTAGACAATACCCTACAAGATATTATTGCAAGATATCACAGACTTAAAGGTGACCGCGTCTTATGGGTCCCAGGAACAGACCATGCTGGCATTGCCACTCAGAACGTTGTTGAAAAAGAACTTCAAAAACAAGGCATACATCGAGAATCTTTAGGTAGAGAAAAATTTGTTGAACGCGTATGGCAATGGAAAGAAGAGTACGGGAACAGAATAACAAGCCAACTTAGAAAATTAGGAGCTTCTTTAGACTGGGAACACGAAAGATTCACTATGGATGAAGGCCTAAGTGAAGCTGTTAAAGAAAATTTTGTTCGTCTATATGAAAAAAAACTTTTATATAGAGACACTTATATTGTTAACTGGTGCCCAAGATGCCTTACTGCTATCTCTGATATTGAAGTAGACCATAAGGATGAAAATGGCCATTTGTGGCATATAAAATATCCTATCGCAAACACTCCAACCCTATTCATAACAGTCGCAACAACCAGGCCTGAAACAATGTTTGGGGACACAGCCGTCGCGGTTAATCCTTCTGATGAAAGATATAGCCAACTTATAGGACAAGAACTAATTCTACCGCTAACAAATAAAAGAATTCCAATTATTGCTGATGCTCATGTTGATAAAGACTTTGGCACAGGCGCAGTTAAAGTAACTCCAGCGCATGACCCGAATGACTTCCAGATTGGACTTAGACACAACCTTGAAAAGGTCATAGTAATGGATACAAGCGCAATAATGAACGAAAACGCACCAGAACAGTATCAAAAAATGGATAGATATTCTGCCAGAAAACAAATCATAAAAGACCTAACTGTTCTTGGGCTACTAGAAAAAACTGAGGAACATGCTCACGCTGTAGGACACTGTTATAGATGTGACACAACTATAGAGCCCTATCTATCTAAACAATGGTTCATAGATATGAAACAACTTGCTGGCAAACCGATTGCTGCTGTTAAAAACAAAGATATCCAATTCATTCCTGAAAGATGGGAAAAGCTTTATTTCGATTGGATGGAAAACATTAGACCTTGGTGCATCTCAAGACAGATTTGGTGGGGACATAGGATACCTGTTTGGTACTGCGAGGATTGCAACAAAGAGATTGTATCCAAAACAGAAGTAACCGCCTGTACTTGTGGTAGCAAAAACATTAAACAAGATGAAGATGTTCTAGACACTTGGTTTTCTTCTGCACTATGGCCCTTTTCCACACTTGGGTGGCCAGAAAAAACAAATGATTTAAAAGATTTTTATCCAACTAGCGTACTTGTCACAGGATATGACATTCTCACTTTCTGGGTATCAAGAATGATTACCATGGGGCTTTTTAATATGAATGAGGTTCCTTTTAGAAAGGTCTACATACACGGACTAGTAAGAGATGCTGAAGGCCGAAAAATGAGTAAATCTTTAGGCAATGTTATTGACCCACTTATTATCATCAAAGAGAAAGGCGCTGATGTTCTTAGATACACGCTTGCCTCTCTAGTAACTTCTGGAGGACAAGATATTAGGCTTATGGATGACAAGTTAGTCGCAGGAAGAAACTTTATAAATAAACTTTGGAACGTATCTCGATACATTCTTATGCAAGAACCAGAAACAAACGGAGAAATAGGAGCTACACTAGCTGACAAATGGATACTTTCTGTCTTTAAAAAAATAACTGATGAAACTGACAAATACTACAATGAATTTGAATTTAACTTTGTGATAGAGACGCTTTATGAATTTGTCTGGAACGAATTTTGTGACTGGTATATTGAAATGACAAAGCTACATAAACAAGAATCACAGCCAACGCTAATCTACATTCTTAATGGCGTATTGAAACTTCTTCATCCAATAATCCCTTTTATTAGTGAAGAAATCTGGCAACAACTTAAGACACACCCTCTTTTCTCAGATGAAGAAAAAAACTCCATTATGCTTTCCTCCTGGCCAGAACCAGAACCATCTACCTTTGATGTTTCTGCATTTGAAGAAGCAAAAGCAATTATTAAAAATACCAGAAACATAAAAGCCGAGAAAAACATTGCTGGGACAAAAAAAGGGAAACTACTAGTTAGCTCTGCTACTGCTTCCTTAGCTTCATATGAAAAATATATTACCTATTTATCAGGCCTTGAATCAACTACTTTCTCCTTAGGGCAGACTGCTCCCACGGAACAGCATGCCTATAGCGTTATTTCAGAAAATACAGTTATCTATCTTCCACTGGCTGGACTTATAGATACAGCAAAAGAAAAAGAAAAACTACAAAAAGAAGCTGAAAAGCTTCTAGTAATTATCAAAGGACTAGAAAACAAACTTAACAACAAAGGGTTTACAGAAAATGCGCCTGCCGATGTTGTTGAAAAACAAAAAATAACCCTAGAGGAAAACATCTCGAAATTAAAGCTTCTTGAAAACAAACTATCCGAGGCTTAAGTGAACATCGAAAAACAGCTCTATGCGCTGGCAAAAACCTCTGGGATAAACTATGACCTTGGGCACATTGTTGAAGCGCTCTCTCTACTTGAAAATCCTCACCAAGGACTAAGATATATTCATATCGCAGGAACTAACGGAAAAGGTACAACTGCTGACTTCATAGCCCAATCGCTCGAAGCGTCAGGGAAAAACGTTGGATTATACTCTTCCCCTCACCTGTTTTCCTACACTGAGCGGTTCCAAGTAAACGGCAACCAGATTACTTTGGAGCAAATAAATAGCTACTTAAAAATAATAAAAGCCAAAATAAAACAAATACCATTAACCGAGTTTGAAATACTCACATTGATTGCCTTTCTGTTCTTTAAAGATGCTAACCCTGATTTTGTAGTGATGGAAACTGGGCTCGGCGGCAGACTAGACGCAACAAATGTAGTAGACCCTATCCTGACAGTAATTACTACTATTGATTTTGATCACCAAGCCATTCTTGGAAATACCTTAGAGCAAATAGCTACTGAAAAATTGGGAATTATGAAACCAACAGTTCCAATGGTTACGTTTGAGCATGAACCTAAAATAAGTAAGCTATTCCAAGAAAAAGCCAACCAACTTAAATGTCCACTCTTCTTTGTAAAACAAATAAATGAAAATTATCTATTAAACAATAATCTACTTGCAGATAAAGCTATCTCGCTACTCGGATACTCACGACAACCAACAGAAAAAACACGGCTAACAGGAAGGATGCAAGTTTTATCCCAAGCTCCTTTCAAGTTAGCAGATTCCGCTCATAATCAAGAGGGTATTAGAAAACTAGTACATTACATAAAAACACATAATTTAGAAACAGATGTTATTTTCTCTGTTTCACAAAAACCAAAAGAAGATATACTGGCAATGGCACAAGCACTTAGTGCAGTTGCTGAGACTCTATATATTACTGAGTTTGATTTTTATAAAGCGATGCCTTTATCTGAGATTATAAAAATAACCAAAGACATCAAAAACTTGAAAGTTCTACCTAAAAATCAAACAGATAAATTTATCCGAACCACTAAAAATAATCTAATTATAACTGGCTCAATTTATTTTCTAGGGAGTGTTCTAACACACCTCCTAGCCCCCTCTCAAGAGGGGGAATAATGGATCAATATTTTCAAATTAAATTGAAATATCATACCCTCCCTCTTGAGAGGGAGTCGGAGGGTGTGTCTGGATTAAATAAAAATGGCCAGACATTACGTCTGGCCATTTTTATACTTACTAAATCTTAAAACTAGATCTCGAACTCTAATGCTGCTTTAGCGCTTTGAGTTTTTCCTGCCGTAGAATTGTCGTTTTCGCTAACCTCAACAACAAAATTTACAGTCTTACTAAGTGTATACTCTAAACCTATAGCATATTGTGCCATTAACTTAGAATCGTTGTCTTCATTTAAATTCTTAAAGAAGTAACCATATACTGTTCCTATCCCTTGTATTGGCATATCTGCTGCAATATTAAGAAGCCTTCTTGCCTTAGAAAAAGGAACACTAACACCACTTACAACAGCACCAGTATTGTTAACTGCTGATAATACTGCATCATCACTTAAGTCATAGAATATTTGAAACTGAAGATTTGTGCCCAATAACGACGTAACATAGTCAGCATATACGGAAGAACCAGAAATATCAGTTAATCTACTGTTCTGATAAATAAACCCTACCTTAGAGCCCATCTTTGTATCTACTAAAACACCTATTGCCCCTTTAGTGTCTCCGCCACTTACATCATCTAAAAAGAAAGCGCTTTGTGCTAAGAAAATCTTAGTTGGAAACCCTTCTAATTTAGTAGCATAAGAAACCCCTGCTGCTTTTAAAACTACTGCGGTTAAGAAAGGTGTTGTCTGTGGTATACCTTTACCATAGTTGCCCATTCCTAATCTCTGGATTCCAAATCTTAAGGTATCGTTACCTATCATTGTCTCTACCCAAAGATAATCTAATGCCTGTTTAGCTGTTGTTAATGATGTAGCATTAACAATTTTATCCCATCTTATTGAAGCAAAAACTGTTGAGTCCCCAATCTTATAGGAAGCGTCTGTATACGTTTTATCCACAAGAATATTTTGGCTAGCTGCTTGTCTTAAATTAATTCCCCATGACCCAGCTGTCTTTGCAGTAACTTCAGTAGCGAATATGCCTAAAGAAAATACTACTAAACTTAAAAATACTAATTTTTTCATTATATTTCTCCTCTCTTAATTTGAACCTGGAATGTAACATAGCCTTGTTCTATAAAAACCCACCCCCTAAATTATTAGTTTTTAAAAGACTCTTATGCTTTATTATACACTATCTCTTTTATAAAACTAAATTTCTACGAATTTATAACCAACGCCACGGATGGTTCTCACAAATTCTAGGGCAGTAACTTCTTCTATTTTTGACCTGAGTCTTCTTATGTGAACATCAACTACTCGATTATCGCCATAAAAATCATCTCCCCAAACATTATAAAGAAGCTGTTCTCTGGTATATACTTTTGACTTGTTTTTAGCCAAGGTAATTAGAAGGTCAAACTCTGTTTTAGTAAGACCTAGATCATGCTCTTCAAATAACGCTGAATGCCTATTCTCATCTATCACTAGTCCATTGATAGAAATTATTTCACGTTTTGATAACAAAGGAATATCTTTATATCTTTTAAGAACAACCTTTACTCTAGCAAGTAGCTCTCTTACGCTAAATGGTTTAGAAATATAATCGTCAGCCCCTAACTCTAAAGCAAGTACTATATCAAACTCTTCATTCTTTGCAGATACCATAATAATCGGAATATGCTTTGTGGCGCTTTCGCTCTTCAGTTCCTTACAAACATCTATGCCATCTTTCTTAGGCAACATCCAATCTAAAAGGATTAAATCAATTTGATTATTTTTAACTACTACGATTGCCTCTTCGCCATCATACGCTTCAAAAACATTATAGCCTGTCTTTTTTAAGTTAAACTTTATAAGGTCAACTATGTCTTGCTCATCATCTACAATTAAAATATTTGTCATTTGCATTTAATTATCCCAAATAACCTTAAGGTTTGAAAGCCGACGAGTCCATTCTTTACCAAAAAATAATTTTCGTAACATAAACGTAATATTATGGCTCAACATTCTCAATCGGAAGATTAAAATAAAAATCTGAACCTTTGCCAACAAAACTAGTAACCCCAACCTTGCCACCATATTTTTCTATAACATTCTTCACGATTGCAAGACCAAGACCTGTGCCTCCATCTTTTCTTGACCGCCCCTTATCTATTCGATAGAATCTCTCAAAAATCCTTGGGATGTATTCCTCGTCGATCCCTGGACCAGTATCCCTAACTGAAAAGAATATTTGATTATCTTTTTTAGAAAAGGTTATCCGTATGTCGCCATCAGGGGAATATTTTAAGGCGTTTGCTATATAATTTGAAAAAGCTGAATAAATCTCGTCAGCATCAGCATACATCCTTATGTTTTTATAACTTACTACAATGGACACATTTTTTTTATTATAAAGATCGTAATCCTTAGCAACCAACTGAAAAACATCTAAAATGTTTATCTTCTTTTTAACTGACTGCCTACTTTCAATCTTTGACAAATTAAGGATGTCGCCAACTAAATTTGATAACCTTTGTACGTTTCTCTTTATGGCCTCTAAAAAGTTCTTATTGTGTTCAGGGTCATCAATTGCCCCAGACTCTAAGGTCTCAATATAACCTAAAATACTCGTAAGTGGTGTTTTAAGTTCATGCGTCACATTTGTCATAAACTCTTGCTTATACTTTGACATAGACTTGATATCAGATACTGTCTCAAGTACTTTATGCCTCATTTGATTAAATGACCTTGCTAAATTTGCTATTTCTTCTCTTCCTTCAAACTCAAAACGTGGAAAATCCTCGCTGTATACAAAAGAAAAATTATCCATCGCTGCTGACAATTCCTCAATCGGAATCACATTTCTTTTTAATGCTTTATACCAACCGATTGCCAAACAAAAAAACAAAAAAACATGTAATAAAACTAATGCAATTAAAATATATTCACTTATTCCAGCATTTGCAGATGTCAAAACTTCTTGCACTACCTTATGCGTTTCTCCATTCTGCGTTTTTAGTGAAATAGCTGAAACTATATTTTCTTTATAGGTAGCCATGCTCATATGAATAATATAAACGTTAGCCAAAAAAGACACTGAAAACAAACAAAACAAACCTAGCAAATACCTTTTAGCTAAATATTTCATATACTTCCTATTATACGCTATAATTCAGTAATGTCGGCAATGACCAAAATAGTAATCTTTGTTGTAATCTTAATATTAGGGGTATTTATGGTAGGTTGCGGAACTGTATCTAACCAAACAATAGGTGATAAAGCTGTTGTCATAAATGGTCAGCTTCGAGTAGAGAGAAGCACCCTCAAAGACTCGGCTAATCAATCCATAAAGCTAAAAGGTTTTTGTCTGACAAACGGGGTATACACGGAGACGTCAGCTCCTCCAGCTGATCATGAATTGATACTTTCCACAGCTGACTATCAAACTATTCAAGCTGACGGGGCAAACATTGTCAGGTTCTATCTTCAATACAGTTGGCTGAATGATACTAATTCAAATGCCTTCTTTACCTATATGGATGAACAGTTAGCTATGATGGCAACATCAAACTTAAAAGCAATTATTAGTCTGCATTATTTTGGGGTTAACTCAAGCGGGAGCTTCTATACCGGCAGCCAAGCCACAAAAGCTCAGCTCCAACATTTTTGGAAAACAATCTCAGACAGATATGTCACCAATAATGTTATTGCCGGATACGACTTACTTAACGAGCCTTACTGCTCCGATAGTTTTAGGGAAGATGCACTTTACGGAATATATGAGGATATCATAACTGAGATAAGAACCAATAATGATCAACATGTTATCTTTATTTCAGACCCAGTAAACAAATTTGACAACCCTAATGCTTCTGCTATCTTCAACTTAGTTGGGGCAGATGCTTTTAAAAAATTATCCGATACGAATGTTGTATACCAGTTTCATTGGTACAAGCCTGTAGAATTTACACATCAAACTGTATGGAATAATGACTATTTTGAACTAGGCAGAAATTATCCACTTACAAGCTATAGTGGTGTTACGCCTAACGGTGGATACCGTGGTGGCTGGTATCTTGAATCCGCTGACCATAAAATCAACAACACGGGTTTGTCATGGCAAACCTATACTGGCTCTTGGGTAAATCTAAAACAACAGATAATAAGTGATAACACGCTTGATAACTCCCTTTCATTGTTCGGAGTTAGCCTTTTTTGTGGTGGAACAAATGGAGATATAGAGATTGATAACATCACGCTAAACTGTAGGCTAGCAAGTCAAACAAATAACATTTGGCAAATTAACCTACCAAACTCCAACTTTGATTACGCAACAAAATATACAAATAATAACCTCACTTCTCCTTCTAATTATCCAGCAAACTGGTCTATTGCATCAGATCTCTCTTCTGCACAATATACTGCAGAGCTAAGAAACGGCGTTCTATATTTTAAAGCTGCTACACATTCTTCTTATGCCACATGGAAACACGGCACAAGCAAACACACGACATATCTCACTGTCTCTGAAAACTACGAATATCAAATACAAGCAAGGGTTAAAATACAAAACAATACTCTTGGGGATTTTTATGCAGGGTTTGAATTCTACGAGGCCATCCCTACTGTGTATGATAAACAATATATTCTAACAAATATAGAAAGCTACTATGTTAATTGGGCTAACGCTAATGGTGTTCCCCTCTACTGTGGCGAATGGGGTGTTGTAGACCCTAGACAATCACTTGGCAACTATCCAAACGCACCTGAACAACAAGTAGCATGGATAAATGATATGAGCAGTATCCTGTATAATAAAGGAATACACTGGACATACCATGATTATAAAAACTACGATAACCTTGGTTTTGGTGTCTTTGATATAAATTCAAAAACTGAAATTAAACAAGCTCTTCAAAACGCTTTTTAATAATACTCAAGTCTATTTAACTTTTATACTTATTAAGTTTTGGTAGCCCCACGGAGAATTGAACTCCGGTTTACAAGTTGAGAACCTGACGTCCTAACCACTAGACGATGGGGCCAATTCAGCAAATCAAAAGATATTATAACAAATCAGATATTTTAAACATATCTTAGATTAATGACATGCCTACACCGAATGCTATAAAGCATCAATCTCATTAGTTCATATTCGAGAATTGTCTTCGCATTTTTTCACTAACTTTAAAGTGCTGGTCGACTTCCATCAATCCAAGCTTCAAATTGTGCCTCTGATGGGCTACCTGTAACTTGACATCCTGTTGATGGAACAACTCTGCCTTCCGCTGTTAATGGGGCAACACTTCTTGACCATTTTTCGGCAGTGCTTCTAATTAATGCTGGCGTTTCCCTGGCAAGCTCAGATGGGTTTTGGTTGCCAAACATTATCCCTGGTAACACCTTGGCCGCTCCAATCATATTCTCTTCCTCCATTGAATATCCATTTGCCCTAGCACCTGCCATCGGATTAAGTATCTTTTGAATGCTTCCGCATATATGCAATACTGAGAGCATGTTTAAGTTTCGTAAATTTTGAAATACTGGGTTTAAAAATAACGGACCAAATGTATTTACCATGTTAGGACTAGTAAAATTTGTTGAAAGTGTAGGTTCTGCAATAACCACTCCTGCAACACTTGAATACTTAAGTGCTTCGTGCCAATGCGAAAGAGTTGCAATAGCATAATCAATTCGACCTTTAAAATATGGGTCCTCTTCAAACTCATTAGTTGGCGTATCTGGCGGACCTACTTGAAAAGGTAAACAACAATAGTTTTCGTGACCAACAAGCATGGAAAGCAATGTATTAGCCCCTACACCCATTGCAATTACAGGTACGTCTGATGACTCATGAGCAGCATTCATTAGATTAATGACTTGAGTCAATTTGGGGTCTCTTCTCCAATCTATTGGATTCAATTGACTAAAATCCGTAGTTTCATTAATACCCACAGTAGGATTAGCATCTCTTACCGCTTGCGGAATGATAGTAAGATTCATAAACTGCATTACTACTGGCAATGATAAACGACGTTGAACTGTTTGCATTAGTGCCAAATTTTTCTCTACACTATATTCGTCAGGACCTTGTTGGTCTGATGACGAATTAACGACTATGCCTTCAACAAGATTCCGACTAGCATTTAATGATAAAATTGGTATAACAGGGTTGGCTCCATTCCTTCTTGCCTCACCTAGCTTTTCAAACAAATTAATTGCAAGTATTTTTGTGTACATAAAGATTTCCTCCAAATTTAGAATTTTAAATATGTCGTACCAACTTTAAAATAATTTCACTAGATTTTATATAAACAGAAAACTGAGTTGTTATAATGAAAGTAATTAAAAATTAGCGTTAGGTTTTCTGCTAGGAAAAAATTGTCTACTGAAAAATTTGAATTTAAAACTTATTTAAAAAATCTTTCTGTAAAGAATGTACTGAAACAATAAACTCTTGCTCATCTATGTTTAGTTCACTACAGATAAGCTCTATATCTTTTATCAGCTGACCGGTAAATGCTTTATTTTTTTCTTCGGAAGAATCATCTATAGTTTTTTGTTGAATAAAAATCTCTGATATATCTTCTCTATCAAAATCAAGGAACCTTTTTAATGTCCTGTTAGGGCATGTTGCTATATGTGTCGCTGCACTTTCCGCTTGATAGTAAGTCAACTTAGCATCTCCCTTAGAGGTAACAAACAAACATTCTCTATCAAATTCTTCTGGAAATTCTTCCTTAGCATAGGTTGCAAAAATCATAGGGTTAAACTTCTTAATCTCTCTCTGATCATCACTCTTGCACTTATCTACAACAACCATCTCCTCAGAATCAAGAACATACAGCCCGCCACCTTCTGACTCATATCCAGAAATCACTAAAATAACACTTATTGGCAGAGTCGACACAACTTTGGCCATATATTTATAGTTGCTTTTGCTATCTAAATTGACATCCCATCGTTTCTTTACGTATTCTGTTATCTTTTCTTTAAGGTCAATCTCGCTAAACAATCCTAACTGCCTAAAAAATCCTACTATCCTTTTCTTGCTTCCGTTTAATGCCTCCACAAGGTCATCTCTGACTCCGTTTTCAAAAACTACAGCCTTTTGAACTAACGTAGCATAATTCATAACATGCGCTCCACTGTTATCAAGCGTTCTTAAGGACACACAGGCTCCACCTTCCGAGAAAAGACGCTTTACTTCATCGTTCATAACTTTAATAAATGCTGGACCATGCCCAGGACTGGAAACAACTATTTCATCATCTTGAAAAACAAATCCTTTATGATAATCCGACAAAGGAATTGCTGCTTTAGTAGTTTCAACAAATTTAAGCTTAAGTCGATTCTCGTCCAATCCTCCTTGTGTATACAAATAATGAAGCGTTTCAGAAAAGGCAGTAAGCTGTTCCTTGTTTTTTACAACATATACTAATTCACTACCAAAACTATCTTCTCTTAAAATTTCCGCATATATCCGAATAACTGAAGCTGTAAAATAACTCAAATATATAACCTTGTTCTCTCCTACACACTTGTAAACAATGTTCATTGCTTTTGGAATAACCCCTGGCTTAAATGTTTCCAAAACTCTTTCCAAGTATGGCTTTAATCTAATCATATCTACGCTTTCGCTGGTAAAGGCACTATCAATCTCCCGGGAAGTACAACCTATATATTGAAACATTGGCGTCATAAATATACGCTTAAATGCCTCTAGAGAAAAAAGATGTGCTATATCCTTATACCCATGATTATACTTAATCATAAATATATCTTTTTCATCCAACACAGCATACTCTAAACTAGAGAGCACCTTGATGATTTTTAAAAATCTTGTTGCATCGCCACCTGCAAGTATCATCTCTTTTCTTTTAATCTTTGTTCTATGGTAAAGACTAAAAGCAACGTCAATTGAGATAAGCTGACTCATCATAACTTCTTCAGCCTTTGCTCTGCTCGCAAATTTATAGGAAAACATATGTTGTTTTCTTATAGAAATAATTCTTCTTTTAACTAAAGATATGTCGATGATGGAATCTTCTTTTATTGATAAAGTAAACAAATAAGCACGTTCTGCAAACAGGCAAATATCTCCGAGCCTAGACTCTATTGTTTGCCAAATCTCTATATCCTCTTTGCTTGCTTTTCTAATTATAGACTGGAATTCATAATAAAGTTCCGTTTGGGAAAAAAGTTCATCTAAAAAAACAATCATTTTCGGAGCAAATAAAGATATTTGTTCGTCATGCCGAATCTCACTAGCTACCGCAATATTGGAGAAAATTGATTTTGAGTATCTTTCGTAACTATCATTAAGCCATAAGTATAATTTTTTTTGTAATGAAACATTTGCTTTTTTATCTTTGTTTTTTAATGTCTCATTATTCTTATTAACCACTGCTGGCATATGCCTCTCCTGTTGTCTATTTTATTTACAATATGTCGTAAGTTCTTTCAAAGATTCCCATGTATTATTTTGTGCAACAATTTGACCAGTTGGTCTATTATATTTCCCCATAATTAATCTGTGCTCTTTATGGTATACTAAAATTTATAAATATGGAATATACAACTGAAAATTATTATACAAATAATCTATCGCTTTATGATGACCATAGAGCTCTCGGATGGGAAACACAAGAAGCACAAACAAAAAGATTTGAGGTTCTACTAAAGAATGTTGACCTAAACAATAAATCCATTCTAGATGTAGGGTGTGGTCTTGGTGACTTATATGGTTATTTTAAAATGTTTAAGGTGCCGGTCACTTATCTTGGAACTGACATCATGCCTAACATGATTAAAAAAGCTAAATTAAAATACCCTGAAGGTCTCTTTATACTTGAAGATGTCTTAGACAACAAAACCGCTGAAAAGGTTTTCCCAGAAAAAGCATTTTCTGTAATATTTAGCAGCGGTATCTTTAATTTAAAAACACCCAACTCTGCTGCTCTATTACGAGATGCTCTTCTCGCCTTTAAAGAATTAGCTAGTGAAAAAATAGTATTTAATCTCTTATCTTCAGATTCCCCCACCAAAGAAGATGCTTACAATTACTATAGCCAAAAAGAAATAGATAATCTGCTCAGACTTCTTAAATTCGATAAAAGCAAAATAAAGTTTATTTCAGGATATTTACCGAATGATTTTACGGTAATTGTTAACTTGTTATGATTTTATCAGACGACAAAGAATTAGCACGGCTTATTAGTTCCTTGCCTATTGATATCTCAGAATATTGTTTCTCTAATGTATTTTGCTTCCAAGACAACCACTCCTTTGAATATTCAAACATATCGGGACTACCCTTCATTGCGGGCAAAAGCGGTAATACACAATATTTGATGCCCCTCTTTCCTCCAACCACCACAGCCATTCCAATAATAAAAAAAGCAATGGAAGCAGGACGCTCCCTTTACCCTATTGCTGAGGATTGGATTGCCCTGTTTCGTGAGGATAAGGATTTTGCAATTGAAGCAAACGAAAAAGACTTTGATTATGTGTTTTTAAAGGAAAGACTTGCAGAAATGTCAGGAAGCAAACTTGGAAAAAAAAGAAATCTAGTTTCTCAATTTACAAAATCTTGTCCTGATATTTCAATTAAACCTTTCTCCGCTCAAACCCAAAAAGACGCCATAGAAATATTAGATGTCTGGACTAAAGTATCCGCCGGGAATGACAAAACTGACACCGATTATCCTGCTTGTTTACTCGGAATAAACAATTTTGAAACTCTAAATCTTACTGGCATTATTGTTTACAGTGCCGGCACTCCCGTCGCTTTTAGCCTTGGCGAACTAATCCGTGAAGACTATATCCTACATTTTGCAAAAGCAGATATATTTTGCAAAGGAGTTTATCAATATTTATTTCAAGAAACCGCTAAATACATAACAGATGCTATTTGGATCAATTTCGAACAAGACCTTGGAGTTCTTCCACTCCAAAAAATGAAGTCCTCCTATTATCCAGATAAGCTTATTAAAAAATATACTATCTCATTAGCTTACATCGTTTAACTTTTCAAGTTAATATTAAAGTATCGTGTTTAAAAAATATTGGATTGTCTTCTTTATTTCTATTCTTGCTCTTATCCTTATAGCAGGTTGCGTTTCATATTTAGAAAAGCCTAAAGACTCTAACCATAACCTAGGATACTATGAAATAGAACAAAATGTTCCTAAATACAGCCAATCAGTCACTATTCCACCAAAAATAGTAGTGCCTCCTCGCGCAACTCCCATCATTTATCCGTTAAACATAAGCGACTCTGCTTGTGACTTCCTTGACCTTGCTTTCTATAACAACATTGCGTATACGGCTTATTCTGACGCCAAACAAAACTATAAAATAATAGTTAAACAATTTAACGGGAGCGCCTGGGAAAACCTAGGCTCCTCGCCGATAAACGATGACCAAGCCTATTGGCCTAACATAGAAATTATCAATAATCAACCTGTCGTATTCTACGTTGACAGAAGAAAAGGCTACTCGATTTCTGGGAAATACTTTGACGGTACTTGGCAAAATATCCCAGTTGACGAACTTCCTTCATCTAAAATTGGCGTATTAAAAACTCATTCCCACAAAGACTCATTGTTTCTTGCGTACTCAGACTCAAACTCCGGAGGTGTTGTTTCAGCATTCTGGAAAAACAATCAATGGACTTTGCTTCCTGTTCTAAACAGATATAATCACAAGGTTATTGATCTCGATATTGTTACCATAAAAAACGATGTTTACTTAGCGCTGATTGATTCCTCTGTAGCTTACAATATCCTTGTATACAAACTTAGCAACAATAATTGGGATATCGTTGGAAACTTCTCTTTAGTTGACTTTTTCGCCGGCGACCTTTCTCTTGCTACAAACGGCGAACAACCTTATGTGTCATATATAACCTACAAAGATGACGCTTCTTTCTGTAAGATTAATGTAAAAAAGTTTAATGGCAAAAAATGGGAAACCGTAGGGAATCCTTTTTCAACACCTGGCAAAGCTCGGTTTGCTGAACTACAAATAAATAAAAACTGCCTATTTTTGGCATACGCTGACCTAGAAAACAAAAAACCAATAGTGTTACGTCTAATAAACAATAACTGGACGGCCATATCTAAACCTGAAGACGTAACTGGGAAAACAAATCAGCTCGTACATTTTGTATACAAGAACTTTTCATATGTGGGCTACATAGATGAAGAAAACAACTACCGCGCCACTGCGCTTCCGTTACCTTTAACTGAACTTCCTTAAAGCCACAACTAAAATTGTTATGTCTGCTGGAGAAACACCGTCAATTCTTCCTGCTTGACCAACGTTCAATGGCCTTATTTTTTTTAGTTTTTCAAGGCTCTCTTTTTTAAACCCTTTCACAAGATCATAATTAAAGCTTTCAGGAATCTCTTTTTCAGAAAGCTTTTGATTTTTCTCAAGAGCATTCCTCATCCTTTGTATATATTCTTCATATTTTATCTGTATCTCAATAACTATTTTTGCCTCATCAGAAATATCTAAATCCAAGCTCGGGTATATTTCATAAAGAACATCAAATGAAATATTTGGTTTCTTTAAAATACCAGCAAGAGTTTCTTTCTTAGAAGTCTTCTCGCCATACTTCTCTAGAATGCTAACCACTACCTTATTAGGCGTTACCTCTATCTCTTTTAAAACACATAAAGCATTTTCTATAATAGCTTTTTTAATCAAAAAAGCACTCATTCTATCTTGATTTATTAATCCAACCTCGTATCCTTTTTCGGTTAATCTTAAGTCTGCATTATCCTGCCTTAACAATAAACGATATTCTGCTCTAGAAGTAAACATCCTATAAGGCTCACGAATATCCTTATTTATAAGGTCATCCACTAACGTTCCGATATACGATGATTCACGAGATAGAACTAATTCATTTCTACCAAGCACACTGCTAGCCGCGTTTATCCCCGCAATCAATCCTTGCGCTGCAGCTTCTTCATATCCAGAAGTTCCATTTACCTGACCCGCTGTATACAAGCCCTTAATCTTCTTTGTTTCGAGCGTATACTTTAGTTGATATGGCCTTACCACATCATATTCAATAGCATAAGCAGGACGCATTATCTCGACATTTTCTAACGCTGGAATGCTCCTTAATAAAGAAAGCTGTACATCCTGTGGCAAACTTGTAGACAACCCCTGCGTATAAACCTCTACGGTATCCTCTCCTTCTGGCTCAAGAAAAGACTGATGCCTATCCTTATCTGCGAATCGAACAACCTTATCCTCTATACTTGGACAATATCTTGGCCCTATCCCGTCTATCTTGCCTTGATACAATGGTGACCTATCCAAATTGGCTTGAATTATCTTATGTGTTTTTTGGTTGGTATGTACTAAGTGGCAAGGAAAATGTTTACCTGATATCTCGCTTTCGGTAAACGAAAACCTCTGCTTAAGGTCATTGCCCTCTTGTGGCTCTGTTTTAGAAAAATCTATCTTTGTTCCATCAACTCTTGCTGGTGTTCCTGTCTTTAAGCGTATGGTCTCAAAATATCTTTTTAAGTCTTCAGCTAAGTTAATGGAAGGAAACTCTCCTGCTCTTCCAGCAGACATACTTTTCATTCCTATATGAATCTTCCCATTTAGAAAAGTACCGTTACACAAAATAACTCTTTTACCTAAATAACATGCGTCCATCTCTGTTACAACGCCGGCGATACTCTCACTATCTAAAACTAACTCTCTAACCATTGCTTCCTTAATGTCTAAGGCTACTTGTCCCTCTAACGTTCTTTTCATTTCTACATGGTATTTGAACTTATCGCTTTGCGCTCTTAAGCTCTGGACTGCCGGCCCTTTTGACGTGTTTAGCATTTTAATCTGTAAATACGTCTTGTCTGTATTAATAGCCATCTGCCCACCCAGAGCATCTATCTCATGAACAAGCTGGCTCTTCGCTGGTCCACCGATTGAAGGATTACAAGGCATCCACGCTATACGGTCAAGGTTAATGGTAAGAAGTAATGTTTGGGCACCTAGTCTGGCAGAGGCAAGAGCTGCTTCACAACCAGCATGGCCAGCGCCTACAACGATAACATCATATTGCTTCTGATAAACTATAATTTCTTTTGTGATCTCTGATAATTGCATGGCAGTTGTATTATAGATTGAGGTTGTGTATCTAGCAAGTTAAGGGGTTCTTTGGCCACAGTAAACCGACTGCAGCTCTGTAAGATAAATATACCTAAACTCGTTATTAGTTCATACTCATAACAAGATCAAGGTCATATTCACAAAAGTCTAAAGTTACCACTTTTGTGCTTACTTTGACCGCAGGATTAGAGGTTATTATTTTGTGCATCATGTGTTCCATTCTTTCTTCTTCGTTCATGATTACCCCCTCCTTTCCCTTGCTTATACCTGTTAGGTAAAGCTATTAGTATTATCGGTATTACGACCCAAATCCATGCATTCTTTTTCTTGCATATATTGCATTCCATTTGTAAATGTTATAATCATACTGCTATGCCTGGATCACTCATAAAAAAAGGAAACGATTTTCTAAAATACTGGCACGAAGAATTAAGGAAAGAAGGCAGGGAAGACCTCGCGGCAAAGTTCTTGCCAAAACAGTCCGAACAGCTTCTAAAAAGCATTGTTGATGCCAGTCAAAACATAAACGCAGAAATAAGTGAAAATGACTTTCTGTCAATTTCTGATGTCCTAAAAAGCCTTAATGATTTCCAAGAACAAAATATCTCTAATTCCGATATGGTTAAATACCTTGAATCACTACTAAACACTTTAGAGAAATTGTTCCCACGCGTTCAGAATCAAGACTTACTAAGATTTGAGAAAATGCTTCGCAGCTTAATTCGTTTTGTTCAGTTTCAATCAGAAAAGGAAAATCTACTTGAACAAAAAATCCTTTGCCTGACTAATAGCGATAACAATAACATTCTCAAAATGGCTGGAGCCTCTAAAACTATTTCAAGCCTTATTGAAGACATTGAGCCTGTGCTAAACAACAATGTATCAGTGCTTATACAGGGCGACACAGGAACAGGAAAAGAGCTTACAGCAAGAGCTGTATACAAAAACAGCATCTACCGCAACGGCCCATTTATTGCTCTAAATTGCGCGGCCGTACCTGAAGATCTTATTGAGAGTGAACTGTTTGGTTACAAAAAAGGTTCGTTTACTGATGCCATAAGCGACCGTCCTGGAAAAATAGAGCTTGCGGATAATGGTGTTCTTTTCCTTGATGAGGTGAATGAGCTTAGCCCCAAACTCCAAGCCAAGCTTTTGAGAGTCCTGCAAGAAAAAAGTGTTGTAAGGATTGGAGATATCCAAGAAAGAAAAATAGACTTTAAGTTAATATGTAGCACCAATCAAGACCTTAAGGCTCTTGTTGAACAAAAAAAATTCAGAGAAGATTTGTTTTATAGAATCAATGTATACACCGTCAACTTACCTCCTCTAAGAGAAAGAAAAGAAGATATCTGCCCAATAGCTCAATACTTTCTGCAAATCAGAACCAAAGAATTCCATAAAGATATTGCTGGCTTTAGTGAAGATGCTATAAAGCTAATGTTGGCATATCCTTGGCCAGGCAACATACGAGAGCTAGACAATATAATAACAAGAGCGGTTTTAAGATGTAAACAAAAACATATCTCGCTTAAAGAACTCGATATTTACTTGTCTCTAGAAAACCCAGCCTCCTCTATGGAGCTTAAAGAAATCGAAAAAAATCACATCCTCTATGTTTTACAAAAGAATAATCAAAATATGGCCAAAACAGCTAAAGATCTTGGAATAACAAGAACAACCCTCTACAGCAAAATTAAAGATTACTCACATAATGGCTAATTTCCGCAGATCGCTCCTCACAAAAAACAAAACATCGATAAAAGTATCTCCTGCGCTAATCAAAAAAATGGAACTTTTCTCTTCCTCTTATAACAGTATACAAACCAAATATACAACAACAGGTATCCCAGAAAATTTAACTTATAGCAACACTGACTCTCTAGACTCTTTTCTTATAGAGCAATTATCAAATCTTATTATTTCAGAATTAGACCAAAGAATTTTAACCAGAATGATTGAGTTATTAGATGAAAATGGTCTATTTACCAATTGGTCTTCTGCTAAAGAAACTATACAAAAAGAGTTTACTGTCTCTAGAAGGAAAACATATGAACTTCTTCATGTTTTTCAAGAACTTGAACCAGAAGGAGTGGGCGCAACATCTATTAGAAACTTTCTTGAAATACAAATCAAAAACCATGAGCTTGAAGATGAAATATTTAAAGCGAACACTCTGCGTATACTTTCCTTTGAGAACGAATTAGTCAACCAAGACTTAGCCTCTATTTCTGACAAAACAGGCCTATCTCAAGAAGCTATCTCGCTTTCTTTGATATTT
>JBAXBT010000001.1:0-28654 GCA_037141875.1 Candidatus Riflemargulisbacteria bacterium | reverse complement strand
AACAGTATACTTTAGAGGTATTGTTTGAATGGATGCCTAAAATGATAGAAGAAGGCTATACCTTTTCATTTGTATCAGAACTTGTTCAGTAATTGCTAAATAAGTCTTTTGAGTTTGGGATTTACTTTGTGTAGTATTTTCTTTTCCAATAATTATGTTCCCATTCAGTTTTGGAAAAATGGTGAGTTCCGTCTTTATTTGAAACAAAAAAATAATAGATATTTTTCTCAGGATTAAGAGCCGCCTCAATTGATGCTAATCATGGATTGTTTATAGCAGTAGGTGGAAGTCCTTGATTTGTATAGGTGTTGTATCCACTGTTTATTCTAGTATCTGTATAGGAAAGATCTATTACTTTAGGAAGTCCATTAAGTGCTCTTGCATAGTGGATTGTTGCACAGGAGCCTAGAATCATTCTTTTATTCATTCTATTTATGAAGACACCAGAAATGATTGCTCTTTCCTCTGCAGCTACTGCTTCTCCTTCAATAATAGAAGCAAGAGAAATAATATTGTAGAATTTTAATGTTTGTCCATGTCTTTTAGGTAACGTACCATTTATTTTAGCATTTTCATAAGCTGGCATTACTTTGGTTTTGAAGAGATGAAGCATTGCTTGGGCTATTTCCTCAGGGGTTATATCGTATTCAAATAAGTAAGTTTCCGGGAAGAGAAACCCTTCCAGTTGAGTTAATTCAGGATCATTATACAGTTCTGGAATATCTTTAAGGAGTTGTATGAATTTTGTTTTATCAGTTGCAAAATCGTAGAACTCAGTGTTTTTCAATAAACCTTTCTTGACTAGAAGGTCGTTTATTTGAAATAAGTTAAACCCTTCAGGTATGGTAACTTTTACAAGTTGAATGTTCGTTGGGTCTTGTAATTGGTTTATTATATTAAGGTAACTAGCATTGGTGCTGATGCTTAATCTGCCATAAAGGAAGTTACGTTCTTTATTGAAAAGTTTAACCAAAAGATTGAAGGTAAACTCATTATTTATTATTTTGTCTTTTTTAAGAATTATTGCTATGTCACTTGCGGAGGATCCTTTGGGAATCATTACTGTAGTTATTGAGCCAAAACTAAAACTAAGTAATACAAAAAAAAAGCAAATTACCTTTTTCATGGGATTATTATAAATTTCATCTTATTAATATACAAATCGGAATTATCTAGTTTTTAATTGTGATATAATAAGTCAATATTATGCACACCTTTAACCCTAAAGATTTTCAAAAGTTAATTACTCCAGAGAGATATAATATTATTAATCCAGTATTGGCTTTAAAGGATATAGGCCTTAAAGAAGGGGATTGTTTTCTCGATTTTGGGTGTGGACCAGGGTTTTTTACTGTTCCTGCTTCACAAATAGTTACTAAGCGTGGAAAAGTTTTTGCTTTAGATATTTTTGAGGAGATGTTACAGGAAGTTGCAAACGCTAATTTGTCAGCTCCTGCTGAGTTGGTTAAATTATATGACTCAAATATTCCGCTTTCAGATGAAATAGCAAATTTAGTTTTTTTGGCTTTTGTTTTACATGAAGTAACAGAGAAGAAAGAAATAGTTTCAGAATTATATAGGACCACGAAGGTTAATGGCAAAATTGCTATTATTGAGTGGAACGAAACAAATACTGAAAAAGGTCCTGAAGTATCAGAAAGAGTATCTTCAATGGAAACAATGAATTTGCTTATGCAGGCTGGTTATAAAGATATAGTCCATAAAGACATTAATTCTTATCATTATCTTATACAAGGCACAAAACGATAATATATTGCTGTATGTGATATGATTAAGAGCATAAGTAATCTTGATAGTTTGTTAGTTTTTATAAAAAAGGAGTAAATTATGAAATGTAATTTAGGAAAAAATGATAGATTTTTTAGAGTAATTTTGGGAATTATAGTTATTGGATTAGGGGTAGAATTTAAATCATGGTTGGGGATTGTTGGTCTTATTCCGCTTTTGACAGCAGTCATAGGTTTTTGTCCTGCATATGTTCTTTTTAACTTTTCAACATGTAAATGTGATGGTGATTGTTGTTGTGGAGATAAAAAAACAGATAAAAGCAAGTAATTACTTTTTATCTAAAAAACTTTGCAGTATCTGAGTTGCCTCTAAAGCATCTTTTATTTGTCTCTGTTTTTTTTGATTTACACCTTGAGCAGTTAGTTGTTTTCCAACAAAGGAAGAAGTAAGTCTTTCATCTTGATAGATGATTGGAACAGTTACGTGTTTTTCCAGTTCTAATCTGAACTCTTTAACAAGTCCAGTCATTGCTGTCTCGTTGCCTTTAAGTGCTCTTGGTAGTCCTAGAACTATGGATTCAATATTTTCTTCTTCTAAAATTTCTTTGATTTTAGCGATTGCTTTATCAGGTTCTATTTTTCCATAAGGAAATGCTATAGATTTGAACGGATCAGATAAGGCAATTCCAATATATTTTGTGCCAAAATCTAAACCTAATACTTTCATGAATTAACAAACACTAGAGCCAAGCGTAAACTTAAGAAAAGTAGTTGCCTTTTCAATGGCTTTTGGTAGCATACTTGCATCTTCCCCTGAACCTTGTGCCATATCAGCACGTCCACCACCTTTTCCTTTTAGAATAGGGGTAATTTCCTTAAGTAATGATCCGGCATCAAATAGATTGACAGGTATACCAGGAAAACTTTTGATTATAATTTGTGCTTTATTTGTTTGTTTATTATGGAGGAATATACAGACAATCCCATTTATTTTTTCTTGAACTTTCTCAGCAAGTGATTGCATGTCTATTTTTTGGTCTTCCTCTATAACTATTTTGGATATAAAAGCTGAAAGTGAAGCAAAGCTTATTTTTTCTGATTCTTTACTTAGTAGTATTTGTTCAACCAGAATTTTTTCTGCCATTTTAGAGTTAGTTTTTTTAAGTTCATCAAGTTCAGCCTGAATGTTTTCTATTTTTTGTTCAAGTTGGTCAAAAGGTGTTTTGTATTTAGCAGAGATATTTTTTACTACCTTAAGGGTATTGTTAAGGTATTCCAGAGCATAACTACCAGTTAAGGCTTCGATTCTTCTAACACCACTACTTATAGAGGCCTCTGAAGTGATTTTAAATAAGCCGATATCTCCAGTTCTTTCAACGTGAGTGCCACCACAAAGTTCTTTTGAGTTGCCCATAGTTACAACTCTTACTTCGTCACCATACTTTTCGGTAAATAAAGCAACAGCACCACTATCCAAGGCGTCTTGAAGTTTTAGTTCGCAGATGTCAACAGAATGATTAGCCAAGATAGCTTCGTTGATCAATTTTTCGGTTTCTTCTAGTTGTTCATTGCTTAGACCTTTTGGTGCGGTAAAATCGAATCTTAGTCTTTCTGGAGAGACCATGGATCCTGCTTGAGAAATATGGTTTCCCATAATCTTTCTGAGTGCATTTTGTAATAAGTGGGTAGCACTATGATTTCTAGCCATTTCTATTTTGTCTTTTTCATCTTTAGCAATAATAGATTCTCCGCCGATTGGTTTTTCGCCTTCTTTATAGAAAATAGAATTTCCCCTTGACCGTTCTTTTTGTTGTTCCATTAGTTTTTCAAATCCTATAATATCAAGTGTGACATTATTTTTTCTTGCAATATCTTGTGTTAGTTCTAATGGGAAACCAAAGGTATCAAATAATTTAAAAGCATGTTCTCCAGAGATGGATTTTTGTTCTTTAATTACTTCCTCTAATAACTCTAGCCCATATTGTAATGTTTTAGAAAAATTAATTTCTTCGGTAGAAATAATTTCATGAATAATTTTTTTATTTTGTTCTAGTTCTTTGTAGAATGAACCATATTCAGAGATAACAATATCAGCCAGTTCAGTAAGAAAATGTTTGTTAATTCCTAATTGTTTGCCATGAAGAATAGCTCTTCGCATAATTTTCTTTAGTACATACCCACGGCCATCATTCCCAGGGAAAACATTGTCAGCAATCATAAAAGTAATTGCTCTAATATGGTCAGCAATGACTTGAGTAGATTCAATATTTTGAAGTGTGGCAAGCGAAGTTATTTGTTTAATAATTGGAGTAAATAGGTCAGTCTCGAAATTGGAGCTTACATTTTGAATGACTGTGCTAATTCTTTCTAGTCCCATTCCAGTGTCTATGTTCTTTTTAGGAAGAGGAGAAAGGTTGCCTTTTTCATCTTTATTATATTGCATAAAGACTAGATTCCATATTTCAAGGAATCTATTGCAGTCACAGCCAGGTGCGCAGTTTTCTTTGTCTTGGCAAGACTCATCAACTCCAGTGTCGTAATAGATTTCTGAGCAAGGGCCACATGGACCGGTTGGTCCTGCTTCCCAAAAGTTATGTTCTGCACCTAGTCTGAAGATGCGCGCATCACTAATGCCTGTTTCTGATTTCCATAAACTTGCAGCTTCTTCATCGTCTTTAAATACAGAGATATACAGTTTATCTTTATTCATTCCCATTTCTTTTGTTAGGAACTCCCAAGCATAAGAGATAGCATCTTTTTTGAAGTAATCACCAAACGAGAAATTGCCTAACATTTCAAAGAATGTGTGGTGTCTAGGAGTTTTTCCGACATTATCTAAGTCGTTTGTTCGAATACATTTCTGACAGGAGGTAGCTCGAGTATATGGAGCTTCTTTTTTGCCTAAAAAGTAAGGCTTAAAAGGAACCATTCCTGCAATTGTTAATAACAGAGTTGGATCAGAAGGAACAAGCGAGGCGCTTTCTTGGAACTTGTGTCCTTTGCTGATGAAATAATCGATATATTTTTGCCTAATTACTGAGGCTTTGATCATTATTCTTTGGACTTCTTTATTTTGCTAAATATTTCCATTGGAGCTTTTTTAATTAAATTTATCCAGAAAGAAATAGTAGCTACTTTGTGAGCTAGGTTTTTCCAAGCATTTACACATTTGATGGCAGAAATAGTTAGAATTATAAGGAGGATTAAGAAAATGACAATTAAGATGTTAACGATAAGTTGGCTTAGAAGAGTTGCGAAAATCATATTATTTCTCCTTTTTAGCTTTTATGAGATCCATTTTATCAATAATTGTTTAAGAGACATTTTCTATCATATACTCAATTTGTGACTTTGTTTTCTCAATTAAATCTTCAGCTGTTTCTTTAGTTCTTTCTAGAACTTCTTTATTATCTTCGATTGTTTTTTTTATGATTTCTCTAGTTTCTTTTCCGCTTTTAGGGGCTAAAAGTAAAGCAACAACGGCTCCAGATAATGCTCCAATAAGAAAATATAGACCTTTATTTGAATGATTGTTCATAATTTCAGCTCCTTTAGTGATTTTAAACTTGGATTAATTGTACCTCTAAGGTAATCCCAGAGCAAGTAGCTTAATGGTTGAACAGCAAACCGTAAGCTGTTTACCGTTTACCGTTCACGTTTTGTTTAGTTTGATAATATAATAGTAAATATAATGAGACTATTAGCAACATTTTGGTATCTGTATATTTCTATTTTAGAATTACTATTTGTTATTCCAAGACCAAAATTATGGCGGTTTTATTTTTATTTTAGTTTAGAATATTTTTTCTTTTCTCCTTATTATTACGCTGACAAGAAGTCAGAAGATGATTTTGTGTTTGGTTTTACTCCTTTGTTTAGTTTTGATGCTATTTATAAAAGAGCTAGGAAATTTTATTTTCAGAAAACGGAGTATCCATTAGCTTTCTGTGATGCTGGATGCGGGGATGGTAGAGGTGTATTTTTAATGAATCAGCTTTATGGTAGGCCAGCCTGTGGGATGGAATCAAACCCAAAGTTTATTGAAAAAATAATGTTAATAAAATCATTCGTGAAAGGGAATTTACTAATAGTCGGGGATGATATGTTTAATTCAGAATTCCTTGGTTATGGTATAATTTTTATTACATGGACAACTTTTAAGGAAGAGACAGAAAAAAAGCTTATCGCAAAACTGGAAAAAGAAGTTATGAAAGATGCAATAGTTGTTACTTTGAGTTATCCGATAAATTCTGATTATTTTGAGCAGATTGATAGAATAAGGGTGCTTGTTTCTTGGGGAAGGTCAGACGTATACTTTCATAGAAAGGTTAAATAATGAAGATAGGACTATACAGAAAAGGGACTAAAATAAATCTTGAAAACGATATAGCACAGATTAAGGAATTGGTTTTTTCTTTTGGTGATGAGTTTATAGATATTAGTTTTAGTAAAGAAAAAGTAGATGTTATTTTAGTGCTTGGTGGGGATGGCACTATTCTTCAAGCAGCTATGGTAGCTTTAGAAATGGATTCACCAATGCTCTGCGTAAGTAGAGGGTATTTAGGTTTTTTGGCTGAGGTTGACATACATGGTCTAAATGAAGCCTTAGCAAAACTTAAAAGAAATGAATATTTTTATGACGACAGGAATCTTCTGAGCGTTAAGTGTGATAAAAAAGAATATCTTTGTCTAAATGAAGTAGTCGTTAAGGGAGATGCCTTTAAATTGGTTAATCTTGATGTTTATTTGAATGATAATTTTTTGTCATCGTATAAAACAGATGGGGTAATTATTTCTAGCTCCACTGGTTCAACCGCTTATAACCTATCGGCTGGTGGACCTATTATTTTCCCTGATACGGAAGCGATAATTATTACACCAGTTTGTTCGCATAGCTTGACTATTAGGCCATTGGTTGTTTCTGCTAAAGATAAGATAAAAGTTGTATCAACAGATACCAATTGTGCTTTTTCAGTTGATGGGAATGAGGCAGTAATTGCAGAGAAACTAGACCTTCAAGTAGAGGTTTCTAAAAATATGGTAAGGTTTATTAGGTTTGACAAATATAGTTTTATAAAGGGACTAAGGTCGAAACTAAATTGGAGTGGCAAGTTTAAAAGCTCAAATGATAAAGAATCTTAGGATAAGTAATTATCTGTTTATACAAGAGCAGACAATCGAGTTTAATTCCGGAATGAATGTTTTTATTGGTGAATCAGGGGTCGGTAAAAGTCTTATAGCTAATATATTAATGATCCCAGAAAGAAAACCAAAAAAAGAAATGGTTGGTAAGTGGGGAGAAGAAGCTGTTATTGAGATTGACATACAGATCACAGGCAGAACTCATTTAGTAAAGTTTGTTATCTCTGATAAGCATAGCTTTGTTATTGATGGTGAGGTTGTTTCGCAAAAGAGGATGAAGGAGTTTTGGCAAGATGTAGTTGATGTTCATTCTCAAGGAAACTATCAATTGCTTTATGATTCTCAATTAGAGATTATAGATTCTTTTATGATCGATAAAGAAAAGGAAACTAAACAAAATTATTTCGATAAATATTTGGAATATGACAAAAAAAGAGAAGATATAAAGGCTCTTCGTTTATTGTTAATTTCAGATTCCGATAAGGAACTGTACACATATCATATATTAGAAATCAATAAAGTTTCACCTAAAATAAATGAGGATGATGAGTTGTTTGTTACACTTAAACAAATAAAGAATAGGCTCGATTTAGAGAGGTCTGCTTCAAAGATTAAACAAGGATTAGAGCTGGCTGGTGAGGGATTAAAAGCAGCTGTTTTAGAGGGAGATAAAATGTTTAATGCAGGTCTACTTGGTAAAGAGCTTGTTGATAAGATGAATGATGTTTTTGCAATGCAAGAGGATATCCTTTGGGAGGTCACTAAGGCAACGGATATGGATAGAGTAGAAGATATTGACGATATTGAAGATAGACTTTCAGATTTGGAAAACCTAAAAACAAGGTTTAAAAAAAGTTTGGAAGATATAATCCTATATCATGAGAAAATTAAAGATATGCTTGATAATCGTGATTATTATCAGGCAAGACTTGAAAAGAAAGAAAAAGAGTTAGAAGAGGAGAAGAAGAAGTTAAATCCGTTTGCTGAAGCTCTGACTGATACTAGAAAAATTGTTCTAGAAAGAGTTTTAAATGAAATACGAGAATCCTTAAAAATGTTAAAATTAGAGAAGACAGAACTATCATATACTTTAAAAAAGAAGGATAGCTATGATTCATCCGGCAACGATGAGCTTGAGCTTCTTATAAAGGTTAACGTAGGTTCTAGTTTTGTAGGTCTTAGGGACCTCTCTGGCGGAGAGACATCTAGGGTTTTACTTGCCTTTAAATCCGTACTTCTCAAAATATCACCTATTAGTACTTATGCCTTTGACGAAATAGATAGTGGCGTAAGTGGCGATATAGCTTTCAAGGTAATGGAGATTATGAGAAAAATGGCTTTATTAAGACAATTAATTGTTATAACTCATTCTCCAATGATTGCTGTTAATACAGATGTTCTTTTTACTATACAGAAAAATTTTAGTAACAATCAAACCTTTATTGAGGTAGATAAGCATACGTCTCAGGATAATATTTTCAAGGAAGTTGCTATTTTGGTGACCGACAGGTCATCAGAAGAGGCTCAGGCGTATGTGCGTTCTTTAGTTAGAAAACGTTGACTATGATAGCGTTATAGAAATACAATCAGAGATATAGAAAGGTTTATTTATGCATAATAAAAAAGGAAATGAAGAAGACAAAAATGATGAACTGTTACAGTTCGTTACTTTTTTTATTGGAGAAGAGCTTTATGGTGTTGATATCTATAAAGTAAGAGAGGTCATTAAGTTGATCGATATAACTACTGTGCCAAGAAGTACGTCGTACGTAGTAGGTGTTATTAATTTAAGAGGACAAGTAATTCCTGTAATAGATCTTAGGTTAAGATTTGCTTTGGAAACTAAAAAGTATGATAAGCACACAAGAATAATCATTTCAGAAGTAAAAGGTAAGAATGTTGGAATGATTGTTGATAAGATGAGTAAAGTTGAAAGAATTCATGAAAGTAAGATGAAAAAGGAGACAAGTGTTATCTCAAGTATAGATGCTGATTTTATAGATAGAATTGGTAAGATAGAGGATAGCTTAATGGTTGTTATTGATCTTGATCTTCTTTTCGGAAAAGTTTAATGTTTGATCGTTGGCATTTTGAGAGCAGGGAAATACGAGAGCTTAAACCATATGCAATCTATTCAAGAAACTCCAAGGGACGTAAATTCACTGAAGAGCCTGATGAACAAAGAACATGTTTTCAAAGAGATAGAGATAGAATAATTCACTCCAAAGCTTTTCGTAGGCTTAAGCATAAGACACAGGTGTTTGTTTCACATGAAAATGATCATTTTAGAACAAGATTAACGCATACCCTTGAGGTGTGTCAGATTGCTAGGCATATTGCAAGAGTACTTGGCTGCAACGAAGATTTAGTTGAGTCAATTGCCTTAGCTCATGATCTTGGACATACTCCTTTTGGACATGCTGGAGAAGAGATGTTAAATAACCTTTTAAAGGACCATGGAGGGTTTGAACATAATAATCAGAGTAAGCGAGTTGTTGAATTACTTGAGAATAAGTATCCTTGGTTTCCAGGCCTTAACTTGACCATAGAGGTATTAGAAGGATTAATGAAGCATCATACTCCTTTTGATAATCCAAAGAACCTCGCGGAAGATGAACTAATTCATCCTTCTATGGAGGCACAGATAGTTAATTTGGCTGATCAGCTTGCATATATTAATCATGATTTGGATGATGGATTAGCATCAGGAATTTTAGATTCTGATGAGTTGACTTCTGAAGTAGAGCTGTGGAGAGAGGCACAGATAGTAAATGAGTTTAGATTTACTAATCTTCGAGATGACCAGAAGAGGTTTTTGAATGTTCGTTATTTAATTAATACTATGATTAAAGAGGCGGTTAATCATAGTGAGAGCCTTATAGTAGGATTTGGAATAAGAACATTAAATGATGTATATAATTCTGAAAGTATAATAATTGATTATACTCAGGAGTTTAAGTCGAAGTTAGTTTTACTTCAAAAATATTTGTATGATAAGTTTTATTCCGACTACAGAGTTCTTCAAATGTCTGTAAATGGAAAGAATGTTGTTAAAGAATTGTTTGAGTTTTATTTGTCAAATACAGGAGAATTACCAGAAGACATGAAGATAAAAATTGGTACTGAGGGGTTTTCTCTACATAGAGTAATAGCTGATCATATAGCGTTAATGACAGATAATTATGTGCTTTCCGAGCATTCAAGACTCGTTAATTAGTAGCCTTAGTTTTTTCAAAATTAGCCTTTAATTTCATTGTCTCACCTATGATATCTTCAATGTTTTGTTGAATTTGGGCTATTTTTTGCTTTTGTTCTAATTCTTCTTTCATTTTGAGTGTATCACCAACTATATTTTTAATTGATGCTTTTAGCTTTTCAGGATCAAGAGTTCCTATTCCTTTGTTGTCTTTATCTATTAAGTTTTCTGCTTTTAATTGTGCTAGAAGTTTTGCTTTGGTTTCATCTTTAATGCCTTTGATATTTAGATCTTTTTCAGTCATCGCTGTTTTGTTTTTAATTGATGCAGTTACCGCTTCAAAAGTTGTTTCAATATAATAGGCGTAACATATTGTTGTAATTTTGGCAGAGAGTAATGCTAATTGTTTATGTTGTGCTTTAGTTAATTTGCCACTACTTTGTTGTGAAAGTTGTTCGTAGAACTTAGTTCCTAAATATTCTTTGTTTCTTAAAGCCATAAGAGTATTTAGCGAACATCCAGCAACTACATTTCCATCTGAGGTTAAAAGTAGTGCAATGATGGCTTCATCGGCTTGTGGCTTAGAATCAGGAGCTAGTCTATTAAGTAGTGCTATCTTTTTAGCATTAGAAATATTTTCTGGCCCATAGAATTTAAATGAGGTTTTTATTGTAAGTGCATCTACATAGGGGAGAATATTGTTTAGAACTTTTTCTGAGTGGCTACTTATATCTTTGTAGGTTTTAATAAGGAACTCTACTTTTTTATTTTTATCAAGTTTGTTAAATAAAGAAAGGTCATTATTGAGTATTTTGCTAGATATCATTTGATATTCTTTATCCGACATGAATTCTTCAGTATTCATGTTTTTATCTACTTCTGATTCTAGTTTCATCATTAGTAGCTTTTCTTTCATTATTTGTTGTTCAGGACTTTGGGTTGGCAGATTTGGTTTGGGTTGTTTAGAAACATTGACGGAATCCTCAGCTTCTTTTTCATTATATTCTTGAGTTACTTTGATATTCCTAAGAGTTTTTGTGTTTAGTTTTAAATCAACATCTTCACCAACTTTGGCGTTTATTTGTGATTGATTAATTGCATTATTTTCTATAGCCATTTTTTACCCCTATGACGCTACATTATATATTTTATAAATTTTACCTTGAAGCTCTAATTTTTCTAAATCCTGTAGCTGGTCTATCATTATTATTTCTCCTGTAAGAGACTCAACAGCGAGAGTCACTCTTTTGTTCTTGTGTAGTGGATGGTTAGCTTTGTATACGTTTATTCCAGAAGTTCCGGCTGCATCCAATATTTTATTGTTATTGTGTATTTCTTTGAGTTTATTTAAATTTAGTTCATTGTTTAATTTAGTTTTAAATTGTTCTATTTCATCCCACCCAAGACATTCTAATGTTTCTTTCGCATCAACATAGCCTGTTTCTTCATCGTAGATAAGCATTTCAGGAGAATATTTTTGGTTGAAAGTTTTTAGGTTTTTCAGATAACGTATAGATGCTTGCATGTTTAGGCTGAAGAGCTTTTGTTGTTTTGCTAGAGAACTGTTTTTGATTTGATTGGCTTTTTGAGGATTAGACGTTTGTCCAGTTTCGTTCTCAGAGAGGATGGAATCTTCTGTTTCTTCAGTTTCCTCTACGCCATCTTCAGAGCCAGGCTTGCTTTGTACTTTTTTAAACCAGCCTTTAAATAATGCCATAGTTGAGAATAAAGTTAAGTTTCGTAAAGAAGAACCTTTTTCTTCTCCTAGAAGCTTATTTTGAAGGTTACTTTGTTGATCTTTATTTTGTTGTTTTAATTTGTTTAGTTGAGTATCTTGTAAGAGTTCGGCTATGTTTGCTTTTAATGCGGTTATGGTTTGTGTTTCAGGTTTTTGAATTAATTGTTGAACATTTTTCATAATATCTGCTTGAGTGTTTTTAGTTTGTACCGCTTGATTCTCGTTTCGTATGCTGACTTCACTAATGGTTTTTTGTGTTTCTTGCGCTTCTTCTTTTTTGCTTACTTCTTTAAATTGACTTTGAAGATTATCGTGTTTTATTTTATTGTTTTGTTGGCTTGGGAGGTTTAGTTTACTCGTCAGATCATTACCTGTTTGCAGGGATTGGTCATAAGATATATTTAGATTATTATTGATATTTCCAATATCCATAGATATTCCCCCAATAGTTAATACGCCCAAAACACAATAAAATATTCATTAATAATTTTCGATACATTTATTTCTCTATTCGTGGCGATATTAACAATGTAAGTAGAAAAGTTTATAAAGGAGTAGAACATGGAGTCAAATTATGTTTCTGGAAATGTTTTTATAAACCTATCGGAGCAAAGGAACAGTTCTGCTTTAGTAGCTGATGGCGTAATCGATCAAAATGAAATACTATCTATGAGTTTGATGTATGAGGGCAATGAGACTACTGTTGGTCAGCTTTTAGATGCTACAGAGGGAGACGTTAAAATAAGTGTATATCATGGAGATATGCAGGGAACGGAGAATTTAGAAATTGCGAATATGTCAACGTATGGCGCGACATCTTCAGGCACAAATGGTATTACTCAAGAAGAGTTGTGTAATAAGTTTTTGGAAGATATGATTTGGGATGAACTGGAAAAACAATTAAAAGAAACCGCTAGTCAAGCTAATGATGCGTTTTCTTATGACCAGAATATTTAATAAATAGAGATAGGGGGGATTTAACATGGTTATTAATAATGTTGGGATTGAGTCACAAGGAGGTGTTAATCAGAGACTTCCTGAAACAATTTTACAAGAAGATGGTTTGGTTCAACAATCAGTTGAGATGGAGTCCAGTTATGCAGGTTCTTCTAAACAAGGTGATTATCAATTCTTTAAAATAGAAATTAATGGCCAGAAATATACGGGTATTCCAGATATTTTTCAATCCAACGATCCTGCAGTTCAAGCACTTTTTGACACACTGAGATCAGATTTTGTTATTACTGATGATATGAGTCTTGAGGATCAGCAAAAGATAATGTCCTATTTAGCTGAACTGTCCTTAACTATTCAAGCAAATGCTAATATTAATAAAGCAACTGCTTTTGATGGCACAAATAATGTTGATATTACTTCTTTTATCCAACCACAAAATGCTTCAGTTGTAGACCTTGCAAGTCAGTTGATGGCTCAAGGAATTATTACTGACACAATGACTGATGCCGAAAAGCTATCAGCTATAACTAAGTATGTGAACTCAAATGTTAGGTATGAAGCTGATGTGCCAGGAGAAGGGTGGAGTTCTGCTTCTAATACGCTTGCTTCAGGTTCAGGGGATTGTGAAGATATGGCTATTTTAGTTGCAAACTTAGCTATAGCTTGTGGAGTTGATGAGAGTAAGGTGCAAGTTTGTGTTACTAGTGGAGATGCTTCAACCCAGGGACACGTAGTCGTTGGATTGGTTGGAGGAAGCGGCCAGATTACGACTTATGATGCAACAAATTTAACTCAGGGTACTGCAGAGTTGTCTGATTTTGCTTTTACTTTTAGCTCTCAGGAAGTTACTAGTGGAGATGGTTCAGTAGGAAATGCATGGTCTATGGAAGATGGAAATAATGTGAACAGTCTTTATACTGCAGGCACTACCCCAAATACATCTTCTCTTTCGCAGGTTCGTCATGATATAGGTGATTCAATAGATTCTACATATAGGAGTATGTTAGATTTTGCTAATAATTTAACTTCTTATACTGATCCTGGTGCATTGTTTCAACTTCAACAGAAATTACAAACTATGAAAGACATGATAGCTACTTATACAGCAGTAGGTAAAATGATAGGAGACACCTTGTCTGAAGCAATGAAGAGCTTTTCTCAGGCTCTTAGTCGTTAGCTTTTTGTAAGATAGTTGTAACAGTCTATTGAGTTAGAATCTATATTGCGTTCAGCGTCTATAAGTTTTTTGAGTGAATGCTTTATTGCAAAGTGCATTGCTTTATTAATGTCTTGAAAAGCAAATTCTTTTATTTCAATAGCTTCTGGAAATTTTCTTCCTGGTTCAGCCATGTCAGCTAAGTATATGATTTTTTCTAAAGTGCTCATGTTTGCTTTCCCTGTAGTATGCCAGCGGATTGAACTTATTACTTCAGCATCTGTTATTCCTAACTCGTATTGAGCAATTAGCGCACCAATGGGTGCATGAAGCAGTTTTTTATTTAGAATCTCAGATTCTGAAAGAGAGTAGTTGTTTTCGCGAGAGATTTGTATTGCTTTTTCAAAGGTGATTTCTTTTGCTAAGTCATGCAGTATCCCTGCAGTATATGCTTTGGTTGGTTCAACTTCATATTTTTTTGCTAATTCTACGGCTAAGTCAGCGACTCTTATTGAGTGATTAATTCTTTCTTCTGAGTTTAAATATTTGTGTAGAATTTCCTGTAAATTAATAGTCATTTAGCGGATTATAAAGGAGAAGCTTGTATCTGGGAAGAGCTGTTTTTTATATCAGTTAACTATTAGTTCTCTTCCATTTAACTCAAATCCGTGCATGTTTTTTATTACACTTTCAACGTGTTCATTTGGTACTTCCACAAAAGCAAATCCTCTTGGTTGACCTGTTAGAGTATCAGTTTCGATTTTTGTTCTTACTTCATCAAGCTCGTTTATATCTTTAAATAAAGTAGTTAATTCTTCTTCTGTTGTTTCCCATGAAAGGTTTCCTACGTATAAACTTGTGCTCATGTCGTACCTCCTGATGCTTAGTAATTAAAATTATAGTCAATAATTTAGTAAAAATCAAATTTTAATATTGTAAATGCCTTTTAATTATTGTTGTAAACAGACAATGGTATTCTGTTTAATGCTTATTTTGTAATTGTTTATGAATACAAAGCAGGGTTTGCTATGTTATTATTTCTCTATGGAAAAAGTAGCTGGCACTCAAAAAACAGGTATATTTAATGATTTATTCATGGTTGTAGGCGTTTTAGCCGTCTTGATAATGATTCTTATTCCTTTACCAAATTTTTTTATAGATATTGTTGTTTCTCTTAATTTTACAGTTTCTGTGCTTATTTTATTGGTTACTATGAATACAAAAGACGCTGTTCAATTTAATGTTTTCCCTACCTTCCTTTTACTAATAACACTTTTTAGGCTGGCATTAGGGATACTTATTACAAGATCTTTAATGTTAACTGCATCAGCAGGTAGCATCGTTTCAACTTTCGGAAATTTTGTTGTGGGTGGTAATTATGTAGTTGGAATAATGATTTTTCTTGTGTTAGTCGTTATTCAGTTTGTTGTTATAACGGGTGGTGCTCAAAGAGTTGCGGAAGTAGCTGCTAGATTTACCTTAGATGCAATGCCTGGCAAACAGATGGCAATTGATGCAGATTTAAATGCTGGACTCATTGATGAGGAGACAGCTAAGAAGAAGAGAATAGATATAGCAAAGGAAGCTGATTTTTATGGGTCTATGGACGGTGCTACCAAGTTTATACGAGGAGATTCCATTGCATCTATTATCATTATCATTGTTAATATTTTAGGAGGATTTATTGTAGGAGTTTTGCAATTAGGAATGCCAATGATGCAAGCAATACAGGTTTATACTCTTTTGACTGTGGGTGCAGGTATTGTCCTTCAGGTTCCTGCTTTATTAATTTCGTCAGCTGCTGGCATTATAGTTACAAAGGCTTCTTCAGAGGTTAATTTAGCTTCAGATATTAGAAATCAAATGTTTTCACAGCAGAGGGTAATGTATATCGCATCAGGTCTTTCTGGTCTTGCTTTATTTATTCCTGGAATGCCTAAGTTACCTTTTTTGGTTTTGGCCATTTTTTTTGGATATCTTGGTAATTCTTTCAAAACGCTTGAGGGGAAAGAAGATGGAGCTCAGTTAGATAGTGTTGGCATTAAAAAAGATGATGCCTCAAAGGAAACTGCTCCAGAAAAAATAGTTCCTAAAATTGATATGGATATTTTAGAGCTGGAAATAGGTTATGGTGTAATTCCGCTGGTTGACCCTAAACAAGGAGGCGCGTTGCTTGAGAATATTACTTCTATGAGAAAGAAATTAGCTTCTGAGTTAGGTATTATCGTTCCACCAATTCGAATAAGAGACAATATTAGTCTAAAGCCAAATAATTATGTAATCAAAATTAAAAGTGCTGATATGGCAACTGGAGAAGTTATGAATGATAGGCTTTTGGCTATGGATCCTGGTGGAGTTACAGAAAAGATTTCAGGGTTTGAGACAGTTGAGCCAGCTTTTGGTCTTAAGGCAATTTGGATTGCCTCAGGTGATAGAGAAAGGGCACAGGTTGCTGGTTATACAGTGGTAGATGCAGCAACAGTTATCATTACGCATATTACAGAAATTATTCGTAAACATGCTGCTGAACTATTGGGTAGGCAAGAAGTTAAAGTTCTTATAGATAATGTTAAAGAAAAATATCCAGCTGTAGTTGAGGAGCTTATTCCTACTTTAATGACAGTAGGAGAGGTTCAGAAAGTAATGGGACAGCTTTTAAATGAGAGAATACCAGTTAGAAATTTAGTTACCATTTTAGAAATACTTGCCGACAATGCCAGAATTAGTAAAAATGTTGATAATTTAACTTCTAATTGTCGGCAGGGACTTGCTAGGCAAATTACAAAAATGTATCAGACTCCCAAAGGAATTATTGTTGCGATAACACTTGATCCATCGTTGGAACAGAAAATCGCGGACTCCATTCAATATACTGATCAAGGTTCCTTCACTTCCCTTAGTCCTTTGTATATTCAAAAGATGTTTCAAAGCATTTCTGAGGAGATAGAAAAAGTATCAAAATTGGGGTATCAGCCACTTGTTTTATGTTCAACAAGTGTTAGGCCACATTTCAGGAAAATGACAGCACGTACATTTCCCAATTTAGTTGTCTTGGCGTATAATGAAATATTAGCAGAGGTTGAGATACAAGCCATAGGATTAGTGAGGTTAGTTAATGAGGATAAAGAAGTATGAAGCCAAGAGCATGAATGATGCTGTAAGGATGATTAAACGGGACTTTGGGCCTGAAGCAATCATTCTTCATTCCAGAACTATTAGTAAGGGAGGAATTTTTGGTTTATTTGGTCAAGATATAGTAGAGGTTATGGCTGGAGTTGATGTTAACATTGTTGAAAAAAAACAGGATGTTGAGCAAAGACAAAATTCTTTTGTTCCTTCTTCCTCTTTTATTCCTTCGCAAAATAATTCAAATAAACCAGTTTTTAATTTGAAAGAGAATATAAAGCAAATAACACAAGAAATAACTCCTATTACCTCAAGTTTGGAACAAAAGGTCACAACTCTTACAAGAGAAATGGATGATATTAAAGAGACACTAAATATCATTGTAAGAAAAGTAGCAAATTCTCCACATCCGATGATTTCACCTAAATTACTTGTTTATTATAAAAACTTGGAAGCAAAAGGGATAAGTGAAGAGTTGATTGTCAGTATTTTGCAGAATATTGAAAATGATTTTGAAGATAAAGAATTAGAAGATAAGGCACGAGTTAATGATTATATTAGAGACAAAGTAACTCAAATGTTAGGGATGGCTCATCAAATAGATCTTGATGTCCCAGATGCCAAAAGGATAATCGCTTTGGTAGGGCCTACTGGAGTTGGTAAGACAACAACAATTGCAAAAATGGCAGCTAATTTTAGTTTGATACAGAAAAAGAAAGTTGCACTCATAACTATCGATACATTTAGGGTTGCGGCCATAGAACAATTAAGAAACTATTCTAATATAATAGGTATACCTATGGAAGTTGTCTTTAATATGGAGGATTTCACTCAGGCGCTTAGAAAACATAAGGATATGGATTTAATTCTTATTGATACTGCTGGCCGTTCTCCTAACAATCGGTCTCAAATCTTAGAGCTGAAAAAGTTTTTAAGGAATAGTTTTGTAGATACTTATTTAGTGCTTAGCGTTACTGCAAAGTCGAAAGATATTTATAATACAATTCAACGTTATAGTGCTATATTTGATGATAAGGTAATATTTACGAAGGTTGACGAGACAGATTCTCGAGGGGTCATTTTGGATGTAGTTCATAAGTATCACAAGAAGTTGAGTTATTTTACGAATGGTCAAAATGTTCCCGATGATTTTGAGGTAGCAAATTCTGGGAAAATTGCTGATTTGATATTTGAGGGATAGATAATTTTTGGGGGAAAATATGGATCAGGCTGATTCACTTAGACAATTAGTAAGGTCACAAGGCAGAAATGATGTAAGTGTTGTTCCTTCTAAAAAAGAAGGTAATACTAGAGTCATTGCTGTTACAAGTGGTAAGGGCGGAGTAGGTAAATCTAATATTTCTTTGAACTTAGGCATTGCAATAGCTAAGAATCAAAACAAGAAAGTCCTTATACTTGATGCTGACTTTGGTACAGCAAATGTAGATATTTTAATGGGAGTTTTTCCTAAGTATAATATCAGTAATGTTATTTATGACCAAATACCAATTGAGGATGTTATAGTTGAAGGTCCTTACAACATAAAAGTTCTTCCAGGCGTATCAGGGGTAGCACAATTAACTTCACTTACTGAGAATCAAAAACAGTTCTTTTTTGAACAACTTGAACTTTATCAGGATAAGCATCATCCAGATATTATTATAATAGATACTGGAGCTGGAGTAGGTAATACTGTTATGAATTTTTTACTTGCAGCGGATGAAGTTATTGTAGTTTTAACTTCAGAACCAACCTCTTTATCAGACGCTTATGCCGTCACTAAAACTTTGCATCAATATAATAATGAAATGAAGGTCAGTATAATTGTTAACATGGTTAATAGTGAAAATGAAGCATTAAAAGTCTACTCTTTATTACAAAATGTTTGTAATAAATTTCTTAACAAAGATATCGAATATTTGGGTCATGTAAGCTCCAGTAAGACACTTTGTTCAGCTGTTAGGGAGCAGAGGCCTGTTCTTGTTAATTATCCTAATGCAGTTGTAAGTTATGAAATCAGTAAATTGGCGAAAAAAATTATTAGCATTGACCCAAGTAGCAATAAAAGTTTTTCTAATTTCTTTTCATTAGCTACAAAGTACTTTGGTTGGAATGATTAAAAAATATTGTTTGTATTTTGCAAATACGGCTGCGATAGTCGTTTTTTTAGTTAGCTTTTTGCAGAATGTATCTTTTACTTCTTTGGTTATTAGGACTGTTGTAGCTTTTTTTGTTTGTTATTATTTATCTCTCATTTTAGGTGTAATTACAGTAGAAACTTTGCTTGATAGTCAGCTGAGAAAGATTGAGTTAAGAAAAGAGCAAAGGCGAACAGAACAAAAGAAAAAAGAAGGATAGGCTTTTAAGGACCATGAGATTAAATAATAATCCTTATGAGCAAGATAAGACCAGTGAGGAAATCGAAAGACTGGTTATTAATAATTTAGCATTAGTAAAGCATATTATATCTCGAATGGAGATGAACCTCCCTTATGGAATGGACAGAGAAGATCTTGTAAGTGTTGGAAATATAGGTCTTTTGGAAGCAGCTCAAAATTTTGATAGCTCTAAAAATGTTCAATTTCAAACATATGCATATATAAAAGTTCGTGGTGCGGTCCTTGATGAGATAAGGAAGGTTAGCTTTGGTGGTCAGTCAATAATAAGAAAGCATAAAAAGATATCCGATGCTTATAAGGAGCTTGAACAAAAGCTTGGAAGAATCCCTAATGATACAGAAGTTGCACAGGAGTTAGGTGTAAGTGAAGATAAGTTTGATAAGTTATTAGAAGAGACCAGCGGTGCGTATCTGATGTCTTTAGATGATTTTACGGATGATGAAGACAATTTAAGGTTTATAGATCAACTATCAGATGATGAAGATCATCTTGGCGGAATAATAGAACAGGAGAAATTAGACCTATTGGTTAAAGCAATAGACGATCTCCCTGAAAAAGATAAAATTATCCTTAGCCTGTACTATGAACAGCGATTGTCACTAAAAGAGATAAGTCTTATAATGAATTTATCTGAATCTAGGATATCTCAGGTTCATAAAAAAGCTGTTATCGCAATACGAACGTATATACAAAGCAGAATTTAAATAGACTTACTTTATCGACTCAAAGGAGCAATTACATGGAGAAAACTTTTAAAGATACATTAAATTTACCTCATACTGAGATGCCAATGAAAGCAGGACTTATAAATATTGAAAACGATATTTTGCATTTGTGGGAACAGAATGATATCTATAAAAAAAGATTGGAAGATAATAAAAACAATACTCCTTTTATTCTTCATGATGGACCTCCTTATCCGAATGGAAATATCCATTTAGGGCATGCTTTGAATAAAATACTTAAAGATATTGTAGTTAAATATCATTTAATGAAGGGTGATTATACTCCATTTATTCCAGGATGGGATTGTCATGGGCTACCAATAGAAATCCAACTTTTAAAAGAACTTAAAAAAAAGGAGATTAAACCTGAGGAGATCAATGATTTTAGAAACCAATGTAAGGAATATGCTCTTAGATATGTTGAGCTTCAGAAGGGTCAATTTCGTAAAATGGGAGTTTTCGGGGACTTTGATCATCCTTATTTGACCTTAACGCCAGAGTATGAACGTGGTGTTATAGAGCTTTTCGGAAAAATGGCAGAAAAAGGTGTTATTTATCAAGGGCGTAAGCCTATTCATTGGTGTATGGAATGTACAACAGCTTTAGCAGAAGCTGAGATAGAATATGCTGATGACAGATCTCCTTCAATCTATGTTAAGTTTACTTTAGAAAAAGAACTTAACGGTCATAAAGGAGTTTCCTTAATAGTTTGGACTACTACTCCTTGGACTTTACCTGCAAACGTTGGCGTAGCGGTAAGCACAACTTTTGAATATGTTTTATTTGAAGTAAATGGTGAAAAATATATTTGTGTAGAGGAATTATTAGAAAAGATAAAAGAGGTAATGGATTGGGACAACGTAACCATAATCTTAAAGATTACTGGAGATAAGCTTGTTGGACTTAAATATTCACACCCATTTATGGATAGAATTTCTCCTGTTATTTCTGCTGACTTTGTGTCAAATGAAGACGGTTCAGGTCTTGTTCATATTGCTCCAGGTCATGGTTATGATGACTATGTAGCAGGTATCAAATATAATCTTCCAGTAGTAATGCCTGTTGATGAGAAAGGAATTTTTACAGAAGAAGCAGGCAAGTATCAGGGAATGAAAGTATTTGATGCTAATAAAGTGATAGTAGAAGACATGGAAGCATCTGGTAAGTTACTGAAGATGCAATGGATTAAGCATTCTTATCCTCATTGTTGGAGATGTCAAAGCCCAGTAATTTTTAGGGCAACTGAGCAATGGTTTGTTAAAATGGATGGAGATTATAATCTGCGAGGGAAGGCTTTAAAGCAAATAGCAGAAATTAATAAAAATAATGGGTGGATACCGTCTTGGGGAGAGAAACGTATTAGAGGTATGGTCGAAGGAAGGCCAGATTGGTGTATTTCTCGTCAAAGGAGTTGGGGCATACCAATACCTGTTTTTTACTGTGAAAAATGTGATGAGCCTCATTATAATGGTGTTTTTAATCAGTCAGTAGCTGAGCTTGTTGGCAAAGAAGGCACAAATGCTTGGTTTACAAAATCAGCAAATGAAATTCTTCCTAAGGCAGCAAAATGTACTAAATGTGGACATCAAACTTTCTACAAAGATATAAATATTATGGATGTATGGCTAGAGTCAGGGGCTTCTCATGAAGCAGTACTTAGGACTAGGGGTGAGTTGTCTTATCCTGCTGACCTTTATTTAGAGGGCAGTGATCAACATCGCGGATGGTTTCAGTCTTCGCTTTTGACGTCTGTTGCTGCATATGGAACAGCTCCGTATAAACAAGTATTGACGCATGGATTCACAATAGATGAAAAAGGGCAGAAGATGAGCAAATCAAAGGGTAACGTGATAGACCCATTAAAGGTGGTCGGACAACACGGGGTAGATATACTTAGACTATGGGTAAGCTCAACAGATTTTAGAAATGATGTTGCTTTATCTGAGAATATTATTGGTCAGATAAAGGATGCGTTCTCTAAGATTAGAAATACTTTAAGGTTTATGATAAGTAATCTTTATGATTTCGATCCTGCAAAAGACGCTTTGTCTGAGCAAGAATTATTGCCTATTGATAAGTATATTGTATTAGAACTTAAAGGTGTAATTTTTGAGACTGATAATTGTTATAACACTTATTTTTTTCATCAGATTTATCGTAAAATCTATGAGTTTTGTGTAGGTCAATTAAGTGCATTTTATTTAGATATTCAGAAGGATAATTTGTATTGTAATTCTGCATTATCTAAGGAAAGAAGGTCGGCGCAGACTGCTATGTATTTGATGTCTTCGGATATGGTTAAAATGTTAGCGCCTATTCTAAGTTTTTCTATGGAGGATATTTATCAGTACCTGCCTAATAAAGATAAGAAGAAGTCAGTTCTTTTAGAAATACTCCCTAACGGTGCGCCAGTTTCAGAAACTAGTGATGCTGAGGTTATGAAGATAAGAGAAATGATTTCACGAGGAGTTCGTTCTTTAATTAATATCGAACTTGAGAAGGCTAGAAAAGATAAAGTGATAGGTAGTTCATTGGATGCAAAGGTTGTTCTTTATACAGCAAAAGACATTGAACCAAAAGATATTATGGATATTATGGTTTTAAGCCAAGTTGAGGTTGTTAAATTCGCTAAAGGTGATGATAGGGTAGAAGTTTTTGGTGCTGATGGTGAGAAATGTGAGCGTTGTTGGAAGTTTGCAAAATTAAGCAAAGATGGGCTTTGTCCAAGGTGTAATAAAGTTGTACATGTCTAATAACAAGATTGTTTCAAAGGATAAGGGTTTTAATGGAAAGATTATTGCCTTATATATAGGATCTTTTATTGCAACTTTAATTGTAGGTTTTTATTTTGGGTTATTGGTTAGTCAATGGAATTTTGTTAATTTTTTACTTCATGTACTTCCACAAACAAAAGTTAGTCCAGCAGACAACATTTTAGTGCTTGGTGTTGATACCTTTCGTGGTAATAGTCGATCTGATACTATCATGGTTGTGAATGTTAATAGGGTAACAAAAAAGATAGGTTTATTATCGATTCCTCGTGACTCTAGGGTCAACATAAAAGGTAAAGGTATGCAAAAGATTAATCATGCTTATGCTTATGGTGGAGTTGAGTTAGCGAGGGAAACATTGTCAGATTTTTTGCAAATACCAATAAGATATTATGTTGTGCTTAATTTGGATGGAGTTAAAGGGTTAATAGATGATATTGGTGGTGTAGAAGTTGATGTAGACAAGCGCATGTATTATGTAGATAAAGCTGGAGATTTATATATTGATTTAAAGCCTGGCAAACAATTAATGAATGGCAAAACAGCAACTTCTTTTTTAAGATATAGGCACGATGTACAGGGAGATATTACAAGGATAGATAGACAACAAAAATTTATTAAGGCTGTAATAAGTAAAATGCTTTTACCTCAGAATTTAATGAAATTGCCTAAGCTGATAAGTGATAAGGATAAGTACGTAGATACCAATTTATCAGTGGCTCAGATATTGGGTTTATCCGTAGAGTTTAAAGATAGCTTGGAACGAGGAGCACTCAAAGTGAAAACTCTTCCTGGAGAGGCTGTGTTTATTGATTCAGTAAGCTATTGGAATGTTGATATGGTTAGTGCTAATAAAATGATTGATGATACACTTCATGGTTTTAATTTGATGAAGATAGCAAATAAAGAAGCTACTACTAATATTAAGTTGGCTAATACTAATTTTGGTAAGCCAAAGATGCTTACTTTAGTTGAAATGAAGAAATTTTCACCTGAAGAAGAAAAGCTTTCAGATAAGGGAATAATTTTTGACAATAATAAAGTAATTAGCGTTGAGGTTCTTAATGGAAATGGGATAACTGGTTCAGCAGCTATTGTTGCGGATATTCTTAAAGTTAGAGGTATAAAAGTTTCAAGAATAGAGAACGGCGCTCATTTCAAATATGAGAATACTGTATTAGTAGATTGGAAAGGCAAAACTAACGAATCGTTAAAGCTTGCAAAGGCAATGAATATTAATCCTGCAAATATAATTATTTATTCAAAGCCTGGTAAAACTATTGATATGTGTTTAGTTCTTGGTAAGGATTGGGAAAAGCTAACAGGAGTTAAAAAATAATCCCCCTGTCCTAACGGACATCACCCTTTGATAACGGGGGCTTATATAGATTTGTTAAGGCCTCACTGCCGGCCTTATTAATCCGCTAGTCCCTACTCTCGAGATTACTATCGAAGATAGCCACTAAGCTCCTTTGTCGCTAAGTGGACTATTCCGCAAACTCACCTCAATAAAATCTGGGATATTTCTTGTCACCTCGTGAGCTACTGCCATCTTCATAATATAGTGCTCAATCTGCAGGAGCATTGCCTTGTTATGTTTTTCTTATTTAGTACCGATAAATGACATCGAAATATCTGCGATTTTATATTCGTTCAAAATGCTTCGGGACTTATATTTTAAAAATAAAACTGTCCCCGAGTAATGTCTGAGAAGATATATAATTGTAGAAAATTTGAAATCATTTAACGAGACTACTTTAAAAGAAGATTATTTCGCAATGCTCCCGCAGGTTGAGTTTTTACTATTGAAAATAGTTATAAATCACAGGGTGATGAGAATTTTCACAAATTATAATCTTCGAGTTTTACGAGGGGACGAGGGGATTAATAAGGGGTGAGGAACCCCTTATTGGAAGGAATTAAAAAGTTCACTTTTTAATAAGCCATGTTAGTTTCACTAATTAAATAAATAGATTCCCGCGCAGGCGGGAATGACCTTGAGTATGTAGTATTAAATTATTTAATTTTGTTTTTTAGTTAATTACTAATAGCAGTTAGAAGCTATTAGCTAATAAAGTATTTCTCTTTTACCACTATCATCCATTTCAGAAATAATTCCTGCCTCAACCATTTCCTCCATAATTCTAGCTGCTCTGTTGTATCCAATTTTGAGTCGTCTTTGGATAAAAGAAACTGATGTTTTTTTTGTTGTTAGAATAATGTCCTTTGCTTCTTCAAAGAACTCATCTCTGTCGCCATCTTCTGATATGCTATGACCTCTTTTCAGTGACTCTAAATCCTCCGGACGCAAGTCTACTACTTCCTGTAAGTATTCAGGTTGTCCTTGTCTTTTTACAAAGTCTACAATATTGTGAATTTCTTTATCAGAAAGAAATACTCCTTGTATACGAGTTGGTCTCATCGCTCCAACCGGCTTATACAACATATCTCCTCTACCTAATAATTTTTCAGCTCCCATTGAGTCTAGGATGGTGCGGCTATCGATTTGGGAAGATACAGCGAATGATATGCGGGAAGGAACGTTAGCCTTAATTAGCCCCGTTATTACATCTACAGAAGGTCTTTGGGTGGCGATAACTAAGTGTAATCCTACTGCTCTTGCCATTTGTGCAATTCTAGAAATGCTGGACTCAACCTCAGAGGCTGCAGCCATCATAAGGTCTGCAAGTTCATCTAATACGATAACAATATATGGATATTTTTTTGGGATGTAGAATTCTTGTTGTTCTTCAATTGAAAGCTTTTCTCTCTCAAGTCTTAGTTCTTCAACTCTTTGATTAAAGCCTTCGATGTTTTTTACACCTAGTTTGGCTAGTTCTTCATATCTTCTTTCCATTTCTATAACGCACCATCTTAGCGTAACAGCAGCTTTTTTAGCGTCAGTTACAACTGGTGCAATTAAATGTGGTATATCGTCGTATAAATTTAGTTCTACTCTTTTAGGATCTATCATAATAAAGCGAACAGTTGAAGGAGTGTTACGTAATAGTAGGCTTATTAAAATTGAGTTAATACATACTGATTTGCCTGAACCAGTAGCACCAGCTACTAAGAGGTGGGGCATTTTGCTTAGGTCTAAGTAAGAGGTTGATCCTTCTATATCTTTACCTAAGGCAATAAGTAGAGGTGAGCTAGAGTAAATAAATTTTTCTTCTTTAGCGAGAGGAAGCATATTTACTATGCTTGTTATTTTATTAGGTATTTCGATTCCAATTACTGATTTCCCTGGAACAGGTGCTTCTATTCTTACTCCTTTGGCGGCAAGATTAAGAGCTATATCGTCTGCTAGGTTCACGATTCTGCTAACTTTTACTCCAAATCCAGGTTGTATTTCATAGCGAGTAACATTAGGGCCTTGGCTAGTATTGACTACTTTAGCATTTACTTTAAAGCTTTCTAGTGTTTCCTCAAGTTTTTGAATAGTTTCTTGGATATCAGATTCAACTTTTTTAAGATGTTCTTTGTTGGTTGTTGGAGTGCTTAGGAGGTTAAGGTCTGGCAGTAGAAAATCTTCGTTATCAGATTCAATTCTGACTATTTCATTTAGTTCTTTTTGAGTAATTGTTTGTTCCTTGGGTTGTTCAGTAGTTGTAGCTTTCTGTGGTTTTCTTTCTTCTTTAAATATAACTGGTTCAATTTTTAGATTGAGATTAGGCTTCTCTTTTTTCGGCTCAATAATTTCAGTTTCAATCCTTTCGGATTTTTCGGCATTAACTTTTTCCTTATGAGAGATAATAAGTTCATAAATTTTTAGGACAACATTTTTAATAAATACCAGAATATCCAAGATAGTTACTTTAAATATTAATAGAAAACAAATAAAAATAGACGAGATAACAACTATTTTTATACCTGTTGGTCCAAGTAGGTTTTTTAAGGTAAAAGTTATAATATACCCAAGTATTCCTCCAGGATGATTAAAGAATGGTTTTAATATTAGGGTGTTTGTTACAGCTTCTTGTTGAAGCTCTAATACAATTAAGTGAATGGCAAATGCATATGTGATGCCAGGTGCTACTGTTTTTTCTCTTATAATTTTCCTGCCAAAAAGTAGAAGAATTCCCGTGAACCCAATAAATAAAGGTAATAGAATTTTCCCCTGTCCTATAAAAAGAGTGAGTATGTTTCCAAAAACAATTTTTCCAATAAAACCTGTAGAGGCTAGATACCTATTGCCAAAGAACAGAAATCCAGCAATTGCTAAAACAATGATTCCCATAATTTCTCTTCTAAATTGATCAGGAAAAGATGGTTGGGTTTCGTTAATGTATTTCTTTTTTTTACTCATTTTATGTCTTTATTATATCAAAGTTGTTCTTTATTCTAAAGGTTGCATCTGTAAGTGCTTTCCGCCATTAGCAATTTATGATATTTCTTGTATAATTGAAACATGATCAGGAAAAAAAATGAACTTTTGTTAGCACGTAAGGTACAAGAAATATCACGCAGCTATGAGGGGCAAATTGATATTAGACAGATTTTGTTATATTTAATTACCTCAGTTTCAAGAAACATTGATATTGAGAATGTTTTATTCCTTTTATATAACCATAATTCCGAAGAGTTTGAATTAAAAGAATCCATCAAGTTTAAGAAAAGATTTCTTTCTTTTTCTAAAAACGAAGCATTTGTTCAGTATTTTTTTAATAAAAGAGAACCCTTGATATTGAAGAGTTTACAAGTTGCTTATGAAAAGCTTAAGAGAAAAACTGAAGTAAAAGATACAAAGTTAACTCTTTTGCATTTTTTAATAACTTCAATGGAGGAGATACAAACGGAAGTAGCCGTTCCTTTTTATTTAGAAAATGAATGTATTGGTATTCTTTGTGTTGGGAAAAAAGTAGGAAAGCCATTTTCCATGGATGATTTATTCCTTTTAAAGGAGATGGCCGTTGAGTTTTCTCAAAAAATTTATTTTGCAATGCGTTACGAAGAAGCTATTACAAAAGAGAAAGAAATTTCTTCTTTATATGAAGTTGGTAAGGTTATTAGTTCTTTATTTGATTTTAATAAGACTTTTGACATAATTGTTCGCAATGCTTCTATTATTTTGAAGGCACCTAAAATAATAGTTTTATTAAGGGATGATGTAGATGCTGTTTTTAATATTAAGAAAGAGTTTGGTTTTACGGAATTTCAACTTGCTAGGATAGAAGAGACACCTAAGTTTAGAGAGTGTTTACAGCTAGCGAACAATGTTTCAGATGGAATTTTGGTAAAAAATTATGAAGATAATGTTTTTTTCCCACAACCTTTTTTGCAGGATTTGGGTGTTTACTCTATGCTTTCTGTTCCCTTATTTGACGATGATTTAAATATTATTGGCGAGTTAAGAGCTATGAGGCCAATAACTCAGGTTTGTTTTACTAAAAGAGATCTTGGTATTTCCTCTAGTTTGGCTAACAATATAGTCCTTGCACTAAATAATTCTAAACGTTATCAGAAATCAGAAGAACATTTAATTGAACTTTCAACAGTTTATAATGTTATTAAGTCTCTGACATCAGAATTTGAGTTAGATAGAATTATGGAGCGTATTTGTTCTATTTTTACTGAAGAACTAAACTTTTCAAGATCTGTTCTGTATATTTATGAAGACAACAAGTATTTGTTGGCAAAGGCTGCAAGTCGACTGGATGAAGTTGATCTTAATACATTAAAGCTAGATATTTCTA